>JAGMCN010000170.1 GCA_023129235.1 Caldifarciminota bacterium
ATGGGGCTGGAAAGCGTATTCAGAAATTTGACTTGAATGGCAAATTATTAGCACGAGTAGAAACAGGATTGTCTCCACTCCGTGGTGAACCACTCCCAGCGAATTGTGAGTTATCAGATTGTGCAATTGATTATTATGAAAACATCTGGGTTGTAGATAAGTTAAATAATTGTTTGCATAAATTTGATAGGTTCTTGAGATATATCACAAAAGTATTACCACCCGCAGGAGAGTTTACATCGCCAAGAGGTATTGCAATATGGAGGAGATTTGGGCAGGTTTTTATAGTAGAGCGAGAGGCAATAAATTATTTCTGGATTGGCGTAGATGGATATATAGAAGGATGTTATCCTTCCATCTTTGACCCAAAAGAAAAGGGGGTTACGGTAGTTTTGTATTTAACTGAGCCTGCTAATATATCTGGCAAAATATACGATGAGCATAATGAGGAAGTGCGAGATTTTGTGCCTCTTTTTAATGCTGACCCTCGTGAACATAATATTATATGGGATGGAAGAGATAATAATGGAGCAATGGTTAAACCCGGAGAATACAGGATTGAACTTACAATTGAGCCAACTTATTCTTCAAAAAGCCACTTCAAGAAAAAACTTGAAGCTAAAGTAATATGCGAGTATAAAAAGAAGTAACTGAATTAAAATCTTGACAGAGCTACGTTATTTAGTTATTAATAGAAAAATATGATTACGAAAATCAGAATCCGTAATTTCAGAAGTTTCAAAGATACAACTGTTAATTTAAAGCCGTTCAATGTTTTTGTAGGTCCCAATGACTCAGGTAAAAGTAATTTTTTAGATGCGTTTCTTGTACTCAGAGAAATGATGTGGCATAACCTCAGCGACGTTTTCTCTCACAGGTCCTATTTTTTTGACGATGTAATATTTAAATGCTCGCGGAATAGAATTATTTCTTTTGATGTGGAAGGAAAGACAGAAGTGCCAAAAAAGCCTTTTGAATTTAGATATTCGGTGAAGATTTCTTCAGATAAAGAAAGACAGTTGCATATATCTACCGAAAGCCTTCAGATAAAAGAAGAAGGTTCTAACAGGTGGAGCCAATATATTCATCGGTTAGGTGAAAAAACTCAGGTAAAAGAAAAAGTGAAAGGGAAGAAAGGTTTGCTTTCATATCACTTCGAAGATGATAAATGTGCTATTTCTTTATTGTCAGACCTCAGGCGCCATGCATATATTAAAAGTGTAGCACGTGAGTTGAAGTTTAGTTGGTTCTATTACCTCAGACCCAATGAAATGAAAAAGCCCAGTGAAATGAAAGGAGAGACAAATCCAGTATTAGATATGTATGGAAGAAATCTGAGTAATGTTCTTTTATATCTTCAAAAAAATCATCCCGATAAATTCAAAGATTTGAAAAATTCACTAAAAGATGCTATTCCAAATGTGAAAGACCTGGAAGTCATTACCAGAGAAAAGTGGATATTTGTGTTTATTATAAATAATCAATCAGAGATGTTTAAACTTTCAAATGTATCAGATGGATTGATTAGGTTCCTCGGTATTCTCAGCGTAGTGTATAATCCAATGAGTCCTTCAATGCTTTTCTTTGAAGAGTTAGAAAATGGTATACATCCTCATCGTCTTCAAATAGCTGTGGAACTCATACGATTTCTTTCGATTGACCCACAATTCAGTCAAATTTTTATTACAACACATTCTCCTTATTTAGTGGACTGTGTAAAGAATCCTAAAGATGTCTTTGTAGTAGATAAAATTTCAGGAGTTAGCACGATTAAATCAATTTGGAGAAAACCCGGTATCGCAAAATTCCTGAATGAGTTTTCTCTTGGAGAGGCATGGTTTAGTGGCGCACTTGGTGGAATACCGTGAAACTGGGACTCATAATAGAAAGCACTCCCGATGAACGAGCAATTTCTAAACTAGTAGCTCGGATTAGTAAGCAATCTGGATATTCAGTTGATATTAGTAGAGAACGAATTAGATTTGGTAGAGGATTTGGGAACATTAGTAAGAATTTGCTTACATTGATAAATCAACTACAAAAAGTAGGTTCAGAGATAATTGTTGTGATTGCAGATAATGATAGAAAATCTTTTAATAAGAGACTTGATTCTTTAAAAAGCAAAATAGAAGGAAAAGGAATAAGTATACCTGTAGCAATAGGCATAACTGTAGAAACCATAGAAGCTTGGTTATTGGCTGATGAGCAAGCATTAAACTCAGCATTAGGAGGCACACAAATCTCTAAGCTTCCATTACCTTCAAAAATAAAACATCCGAAAGAGGAATTCTTGGGATTAGTTAAGGAGCACGCTAAGAGGCCAGTATTACTTGATGATTATAATCAAATAGCTGATAAAGTAGACAAAAAAGTTTTAGATAGAAGATGCAAGAGTTTCAGGAATTTTCACAATGAGTTGAGAAATTGCTTGAGAAAAGTGAGGACTGCTACAGTATGAGTAATCCATGGCTAAAATGTGGGGTTATATACTTCTTCTTTTAGTATCAAGTAGCCAACCACCAGCACACAGTATCCAGAATCCAGTATCCAGAGTTATTTCTCTTGTTCCGGGGGTGACTGAGATAATTTATGCACTCGGGGCTCAAGATAAACTTGTGGGAGTAGTAACTCCTTGCGACTATCCACCGGATATTGAAAAACCTATAGTTGGGAACTTTTCTTCTCCAAATCTTGAGAGAATTCTCGCGCAAGCACCAGAAATCGTATTTGTTGCAGGAGGTGAACAAAAATACCTTTGGCGTAAATTAAAAGAACTTGGCATTCAAACTCATATAGTCTCTCCCAAAAACTTGCAAGAAATATATCAATCAATTCAGGAGGTCGGTGAACTTCTTGGCAAAAAAGATAAAGCTGATTCTCTGGTTAAGAATCTAAAGGAAGAACTCAAAGAACTTGAGGAATTTTCTCCTGCCACTCGGCGTCGTGTTTTAATTGAGATTTCAGACAATCCACTCATTACTTGTGGACAGGGGAGTTTTTTAGATGAACTAATTACCCTCGCAGGCGGTATAAATATTGCTCATCACATTAAAAAGCCCTATCCAATTGTGAGTTCTGAATTTGCAGTTAATGCTAACCCAGATGTGATAATAATCACTCATCCGGGAAGCAATCCAGCTGAGCGACTTGGATGGGAGCTTGTAAACGCAGTAAAGGAGCAGAGGATTTATCAGGATATTGACCCAAATATCATCTTAAGACCCGGTCCAAGAGTAATTCTTGGGATAAAAGAATTGAAAAAGAGAATATACCCCGAGCTCTTTTAGTGAACCACAGAAACTAACTTTAGGAGAAATGGTGAAAGCAAGAAAGGGAGAAATTTAGATATTTCTTCTCCTTTTCTCCCAATTCTCTCTTTCTCCTGTATCTTCTTTTCTCTGCGTTCTTTGCGTCTTCCGACAGGAATCCCGTCGGAACGGGGTCTGCGGTGAATCTTTTCCCCTTGACAATAGACAAAGATAGAGTATGTTCTGTTATTGTGGAGAAAGAAGGAGGTATTATGAAAAGGATGTTTGGATTTGTCGGAATAATTGTAGGGACACAATTTATTGTGTCCTCCGCAATTGCAGGCACAACTTATGTGAGTGGAGTTATTAGCACTAATACGGTATGGGATGCGACAGGCAGTCCGTATATAGTAACAGGAGATGTATTGATAGATAGTGCTGTAACTCTTGATATAGAGCCGGGAGTAGAGGTAAGGATTGATTCAGTAAAGCATATAATGATAAAGGGGACTTTGAATGCTATTGGCACTGCGACAGATTCAATTATAATATCAGCACGAGATACCACAAAGAGATGGGAAAGGTTATGGTTCAAGCCAGCATCGGCAGGAAGTCTGAAGTATTGTAGAATTGAGTATGCTGGTGGGTCTGCTATATATGACTCGACAGGTTCCCTTACCCCTGCCCTTCTGGTTATAAAATATAATATGATTTCTAATAACTTTGCTAGTAATCACGGTGGTGGTATCTATACTCGTGGGTCATCCACAATTGCCAATAATATTATTACAAATAACTCTGCTAATGAGGGTGGTGGTATTTGGAGTTATGGATCATCCACGATTGCCAATAATATTATTACAAATAACTCTGCTTCTCTTGGCGGTGGTGGTATCCAGAGTGAGTGGTCTCTCATAATTAGCAATAATACCATTATAGGCAACTCTGCTTCTCTTGGCGGTGGCATCTGTAGTTGCTGGTCACCCCCAATTACCAATAATGCCATTATAGGCAACTCTGCTGATTATGGCGGTGGCATCTATCATTATGGTACTTCACCTATAATTAGCAATAACATCATAAGAGGAAATTCTGCTTCTCATTGGGGTGGTGGCATCTATCATTGGAGTGGGTCACCTATAATTAGCAATAACATCATAAGAAACAACTCTGCTGCACGTGGTGGTAGTATCTGGACTGGTAGTAGGTTACCTACAATTGGGTCACCTAAAATCAAGTATAACAGTATAATTGATACCACGACATCTGCTATATACATACATTCAGATAGTGCTTTGATTGATAGCAACAATCTGTATGCCACTGGTTATGCAATTTGGAATAACGATACTTTTGATATAGATGCTCGGTATAATTACTGGGGGACGGTGAGTAATGATACTATTGATATGAAAATCTGGGACTTCTATGATGCTTCTACAAAGGGGATAGTGTATTATGAGCCGTTTCTGACTAAGCCGTTGGAGTTTGGGATAGAAGAGAGGAAAAAGTTAAGAGTTGAGAGTTTAGAGTTAAGAGTTTTTCCGAATCCCTCTACTACAGGAGTTAGAGTTCAGTGGTCAGGGGTTAGTGAGGGACAAGAAATTAGTTTAAAGGTTTATGATTTAGGAGGCAGGTTGGTAAAAACTGTTTTAACAACGAAGCAGGGTGTTGAGATAAATCTTGAGGAACTTAGTAAAGGCATCTACTTTGTGAGAGTGGAGACCCATACGGGTCTGGTGACAGGTGATTTCAAGGCAACAAAGAAAATAATTTTGATGAGATAGGAAGTTATATGAATGAATCAGAGAGTTCTCCGTCGGGAACAGAGAAGTATCTATCGGGAATGGAGAGGTATCGGTCGGGAATAGACAGTTGTCGGTCGGGGATGGACAGTTGTCGGTCGGGAATAGACAGGTGTCGGTCGGGGATGGACAGGTGTCGGTCGAGAATAGACAGGTGTCGGTCGGGAATAGACAGGTGTCGGTCGGGAATAGACAGGTGTCGGTCGGGAATAGACAGGTGTCGGTCGGGGATGGACAGGTGTCGGTCGGGAACAGACAGGTGTTAGTCGGGAACAAACAGGGTTCGAAAAGTAGGCATGATTTCAAATCGTGCTATGGAGAAAAGCTTACGATGGTGATTTCCTGCTCCCTGTAAATTTAGCAAATAGTGCAATTCCAACAACTTCAGCTAACGCAGCAAATAGGAACACAAACTTCACTCCGATTGCGTCAGTAATCCAGCCCCCAACAAAAGGTCCGATTGCCATTCCGATGCTCATCGCCATATTAAATATCCCCATACTTGAGCCCATTCCGTATTTCCTGCCTTCTCCTGTGGCAATTGCAGCTGCTGAAGGAATAGCAAAAGCACGAGCACTTGATGAGAGAATACATACGGCTAAAAGCTCTGAGAAATTGTGCATCAGTGGGATTAATAAGAGACAGATAGCATCTATGATTATCCCAATCGCAATTAGTTTTCTCCTTGAAAGCTTATCTGCCAATCTTCCGCCTGGCACCTGTAGGACGCTGTTTAAAAGTATGTTCATTGATATTAACATTCCTATAGCCGAACTTGATAGCCCCAGATTTATCCCACCAAAAATTGGAAGGAAGCAAGCAAATATACTTCGTGCTCCCGCGGTTGAGAGTCTATAACAAAAAAGTCCCTTTACTACATTGCTTTCTTTTAACATTTCAAGGTAAGATTTTTGTTGAGGTGGAGGTCTGTGGGTTTCTGATGTGGGGAGGAGAAATAATGCCAGAAAAAAAGCAATAAGATTAAGTCCTCCCATTAAGTAAAAAGCAAAGTCTATTCCAAAGGCATCACTTATAACTCCTCCTATAATGGGTCCCACGCCAAAGCCTGCGAAAAAGAAAGCATAAAATAGCCCCATATATTTTCCTTCCTGTCCCTCGGGGACTATATCTCCTATATAAGCTGTAGCAACAGGCAGAATCATTCCAGCTGCAAATCCCTGTGAAAACCTGACTATCAGGAGTCCCAACATACTTTCCGAGAGGACATACCCAATAGACATAATGGCGTATATAAGAAGCCCTGAGCATATAAAGATTTTCCTTCCGTATCGGTCGGATGCTTTGCCAATCATAGGCATTGAGATGATGCGAGCAACAGAGAAGCTGGCAAATATAACACCTAATTGAATTCCTGTGGCTCCGAGTGTTTTAGCATAAATTGGCAGAAGTGGGGATATAATCCCAACTCCCAGCATAGAGGAGAAAATCGCAAGAGAAATAGCAATAAAAATACTACGCTTTTTCATTTTAAAGAAATTACATAGATTTTCTGTAAAGTCAAATATATTATGGTTGACTTCTTATGATACTGTTGTAAAATGTGTTTATGAAAGAAATGAGAGTTAAGCTTGAGCCGTTTATTCCAATGCTTATGAAGGCAAGGGAGCCCTGGTTGGTTGGAGGTGCAATTCGTGATGCAATTCTTGGACTTCCGGTTAAGGACTTTGACTTCGCAATAAAAGATTCGGCAGTAGAGTTTGCTCGCTGGTTTGCGAATAAAATAAAAGGAACTTTTATTCTGCTTGATGCCAAAAATGATGAAGCAAGAGTGGTATATAAAGGTCAAAGCTCAAAGTTCAAAGTTCAAAAGGAAATGATATTTGACTTTACACATATGGAATCAATTAAGAAAGACCTTGCTCGTAGAGATTTCAGGATGAATGCAATTGCGGCAAGACTTCCTGAACTTGGGATTTTTGACCCATTTATGGGAAGAAAAGACATAGAACGCAAGTGTATATCTATGATTTCTCTCTCTTCTTTAATTGAAGACCCTCTCAGGATACTTCGTGGGTTCAGATTTCAAGCAACTCTTGGATTTAAAATTACTCCAAATACTCTTCGTGCATTGGGCGATAAGAAGGACTTACTTTCTAAAGTAGCTGGAGAGCGAATAAGAGAGGAATTTTTCACTCTTTTGAGCTCTTCGCATTCTTATTGGACTTTGCGGCAGATGGCAAGAGTTGGAGTGCTTCAAGCTATAATTCCAGAGACTATGGCAATGGAAAAAGTCCCTCAAGGAAAGCCGGGAGGTAATCTACTTTATCACTCACTTTTAACTGTAAAGAAAATAGAGGATTCACGATTCACGATTCACGATTCACGATTCACGATTTTAAAGCTTGCTGGATTGTTGCACGATATTGGCAAGCCGTATTGCTACTCAGAAGAAAATGGGAAAGTCCACTTTTATGGACACGAGAAAAAAGGTGTTGAGTTACTTGAGGGTATTCGTGAGCGACTTAAATTGAGCAATAATGAATTTAAGGCAATCCAGATTCTTATTCAATATCATATGAGACCACATCTTTTGGCAAGAGAGAAAACCCAGACCGAGCATGCTATATTTAGATTAGTAAGAGATGTGGGAAAACTTACTCCTCAAATTTTTGAGCTTGCTTATGCAGATGCACTTGCTTCAGGACCACGAGGAGAAAAAAGATTACTTGCACTTGCAAAAAAAGGAATTAAAATGTGGGAAGAACTTAAGCGTCCAAAATTTAAAAGACTAATTACAGGAGACGATTTAATTAAACTGGGTTTCACTCCCGGACCAAAATTCAAACTTATTCTTGAGGAAGTTGAGGAGGCACAACTAATCGGTGAACTCAAAACTCATCAAGAAGCTCTAAAGTTTGTAAAGGAGAAATATGATTAAAGAGAATGTTAAGCGTATATTAGAGGAGTTACCAAAAGGTGTGATTTTGGTGGCAGCGGCAAAAACAAGAACTGTTGAAGAAATATTAGAAGCAATAAATGCAGGAGTGAAAGTCATCGGAGAGAACTATATCCAGGAAGCTATGCGTATGTTTGAAGTAATAGGTAACAAAGCCCAGTGGCATTTCATTGGGAAATTGCAAAAGAATAAAGTTAAGAAGGCAGTAAAAATATTTGATATGATAGAGACTGTTGATTCCGTGGAGCTTGCGAGAGAAATAGACAAAAGGTGTTGCGAGATTAACAAGATAATGCCAGTTTTAATAGAAATAAATAGTGGCAGAGAACCCCAAAAATCTGGTGTATTGCCAGAAGATGCTTTGGAATTTGTAAAAGAGATTTCAAGCTTACCCAATATAAGAATAGTAGGACTTATGACTATGGGACCCTTCGCAGGCGACCCTGAAGACGCAAGACCCTATTTTGTAGAAACAAAAAAGATATTTGACAAGATAAAGAAGCTTAACTTACCAGATGTTGAGATGCGTTATCTATCAATGGGGATGACGAATTCTTATCAAGTTGCCGTAGAGGAAGGTGCAAATTTAGTAAGAATAGGTACAAAAATATTCGGAATGAGGAATTATAAGTAGATTAAGTTCAACCTTGAGGTTTCTCGATAAAATTTATTGACTTTTGTTAGAAGTGCTATAAAAGTAAGCTATGGACTTAAAAAATAAACGAATTGGAGTTCTTATGGGGGGCTGGAGTCCTGAGCGTGAAATATCTTTGAAATCAGGGAAGAAGGTAGCGGAATCTTTAAAAAAGCAGGGGTTTATAGTAATAGAAATTGATGTCGGGCAGGGTCTTGCGAGTATTTTAGGGGAAGAAAAAATAGATATTGCGTTTATAGCTTTGCACGGAGTTCCTGGTGAAGATGGAACGGTGCAGGGGTTATTGGAAATTCTTGAAATCCCATATACAGGTTCAGGAGTTTTAGCGAGTGCGATGGCAATGAACAAAGTTATCGCAAAGCTGGTATTACAAGCAAATGGAATACGGGTGCCGAGATATTTTTATAAGTTCAAAGCTCAAAGTTCAAAGTTCAAAGTTGACTTGAAAAAGGTTACAGAGGAAATTGGAAGTCCTCCGTGGATAGTTAAAGCAGTAAGTTGTGGGTCATCGGTTGGGGTTGAGATTGTGAAAAACCCTGAGGATTTGGAGTCCATTTTTAATAAAATTAGAGAAAAATATCAGGATGCATTTATTGAGGAGTTTATTGAGGGACGAGAAATAACTGTAGGGATTTTAGGGAATGAAGTATTGCCCGTGGCTGAGCTTGTGCCAAAAAGTGAATTTTTTGATTATCGGGCTAAATATACTCCCGGTGTCACAGAGGAGATAATACCTGCGGAGCTCCCTGAAAAAGTTTATAAAGAGGCACAGTCTCTTGCTATAAGGAGCTATCAAGCAATTGGGTGTAGAGGATTTTCAAGAGTTGATATGATGGTAAAAGATGACAAACCCTGTGTGCTTGAGGTGAATTCTATTCCGGGGTTAACTGATATGTCAGTTCTCCCTATGGAGGCTAAACATATTGGAATAACTTATGATGAGGTAATTTATAGAATACTTGAAAGTGCTCAATCGTGATTCGTGTCCGGGAATCGTGTTGGAGAAAAACACCATCACGAATCACTAGCACGAGCCACGCTTTTTGATAACATGTTTTTGTTTTTTCTGATTCTATTTCCGAGAATTGATGATGAGCCACCTGCGCTTTTTCCATATCGTGGGATATATTTATCTCCTTTTGCAGCAGTAAAGTTCAAAGAATATCTTCCTTATATCAGAAATAGTGAAATAAACTGTGTCATTGTTGATTTTAAAAGTGCAGAAGGATATGTAGCTTATAACACTAATGTTAAATTTGCAAAAGATATAGGAGCAAAATTAGCAATAATAAATCTTGAGAATTTACTCCGTGTGTGTAAGAACGAGGGAATAAGACTTGTTGGAAGAATTGTGGTATTTCAGGATTCCATATTTGCGTGGTATGCTAAGGGAGAGTATTCTATAAAAGGATTAAATGGAAGATTTTGGAAAGACGGACATGGAAGATATTGGGTTGACCCCTGCCTTGAAGAAGTTCGTGTCTACAATATAGAAATTGCTAAAGACCTTGCCTCCCGCGGTGTCCCAGAGATTCAATTCGATTATATAAGATTCCCTTCTCCTACTGGTGATTTTAGGCCTTATCGGACCTGGTGTAGAAACAAAGAAGAGACCATCGCTAAGTTTCTTGAAGAGGCAAAAAAAGAGTTAGGGAAATTTAAGGTTCAAATCTCGGGTGATGTATTTGGGTGTGTTTTATGGATGCCATCATTACCTTATGAAGGGCAAAATCTGAAACTTATGGCTCCGTTCTTAGATGTAATCTGTCCAATGCTCTATCCCTCTCATTTTTCCAAAAACCATGAATGGTCAGAAAACCCCAGAGAGCGAGAATACAATGTTATCTTTAAAAGCATAGCAAGAGGAAGAAAGTCAACCGGAGAATCAAGATTTGTCCCATATATTCAGGGATTTGATTTAAGAGCATCTGAATTTGGTCCCGGGTATATAGAAAATCAAATTGCAGCAGTTCAAGATGCTCGTGCCTGGGGATATATAGTATGGCATTCTGCTGGACGCTATGATGCTCTTTGGGAATTAATGAATGGAAAGGGTTCTTCTACAACTAAAACTCTCCGAGGGAGAATTAGAGATGCAATAAAGGAAGTAAACGAAGATATTGAATTTTTAGGTGTAAGGGATGGGGTGGTTCGATTGAAACTCCCGGCAGGATGCAAGAGGTCTCCTTGGGATTATCAAAATATACTTAAAGAAGTGGAGTCAAAAATTAAAGAAAGAGCTCCTGAAATTAAAAGCGTAAAGGGAGTATGAAAATAGTATGTGGAATGAGTGGAGGGATTGATTCAGCAATCTCGGTGGCTCTTCTACTCGCACAGGGATACGAAGTAATTGGAATCACAATGAAATTATGGTCCGCAGGATCCTGTGGAGATGCTCCAGCTCCGCAGGATTCTTCGAACAAAGAGGCTCAGAGGATAGCAACACAGCTTGGGATACCGCATTATGTAGTGGATTTGAGCTCTGAATTCAAAAAGGAAATTGTGGATTACTTTGTAAGAGAATATTCAAAAGGAAGAACTCCAAATCCTTGTGTCCAATGTAACGAACATATTAAATTTGAGGCATTACTTAAAAAGGCATCTGAATTGGGAGCAGAGTTAATAGCAACAGGGCACTATGCTAAAATAGAATCAAATGGCAAAAAGTATGTATTGAAAAGAGGAGTAGATAGTGAAAAGGAGCAATCATATTTTCTTGCGAGATTGTCTCAAGGGGTTCTGAGTAAAACATTGCTACCACTTGGGAATTATACAAAAGCACAGACAAGAGAGATGGCAAAGGAGATGGAACTTATAACAAAGTCGGAATCGCAGGAAGTTTGTTTTATTCCGAATAATGACTATACAGAGTTTCTTTATGAGAGAATTCCATTGAAAGAAGGCGACATCGTTGACAAAAGTGGGCAAGTTTTAGGTAGACACAGAGGGATTTGGGGTTATACAATTGGTCAACGCAAGAGAATCCCGCCAGGAGGCGGAAGGGATAAGCCATTTTATGTTACTCATATAGATGTGGATGAAAATGAAGTTGTTGTTGGAGACGAGGAAGATTTGTATTCAGACAGCTTGATTGCAGGTGATTTGAACTGGATATTGGATTTTGGTGAAGTTTTTGAGGCTCAGGTGAAGATAAGATATCGGCATAAAGCCGCTCAAGCACATATCACGCTTCAGAATAATGGTAACGCATTAGTGAAGTTTAAGGAACCACAGCGAGCTATAACTCCGGGTCAACTTGCGGTATTTCACCAAGAAGATATTGTGATTGGAAGTGGCTGGATTAAATAAGCTCAAAAGTCAAAACTTAAAGTTCAAACCTATAAAGAGTTTTGAGCTTTGACTTTTTAGCTTTGAACTTAATTTATGTGGTATAACAATATTACAGAAACGGTGGGCAATACCCCGCTTGTGAAATTAAATAGAATAACGGAGGGACTTAAGCATACTATTCTGGCAAAACTTGAGTTCTTTAATCCGGGCAGTTCCGTGAAAGATAGAATGGCATTTTATATGGTTCAAGAGGCGGAAAAACGAGGAGAATTAAAGCCCGGCGGAACAATCGTTGAGAATACATCAGGCAATACAGGAGTAGGTTTAGCAATATATGCGGCTGTTAAGGGCTATCGTGTGATTTTTACTATTCCTGACAAGATGAGCGAAAGCAAAATCAATCTACTTAAGGCATTTGGAGCAAAAGTGATAATTTGCCCCACTGATGTGCCTTATGACTCACCTGAATCTTATTATGAGGTTGCCAAGCGGATTGCAGAAGAGACTCCAAATTCTTACAAACTAAATCAATATCATAATAATGAAAATCCAGAAGCCCATTATCGCACTACAGGACCGGAAATATGGGAGCAAACTCAGGGGAAGCTTGATTGTGTGGTTATTGGTGCAGGGACAGGGGGAACGATTTCCGGAGTCGGCAGGTTCCTAAAGGAAAAGAATCCCAGTATTAAAGTCATCGGCGTGGACCCAATTGGCTCAATCTATTATGATTATTTTAAACACAAGAAACTTGTAGAGCCACAGGTCTATCAGGTTGAAGGTATTGGCGAGGATATGCTTTGTAGAAGCATGCACTTTGATGTGATAGATGATATTATTCAGGTGACTGACAGGGATGCTTTTCTGATGACGAGACGTCTACTAAAAGAGGAAGGTATTTTTGCAGGGGGCTCATCTGGAGCAGCAGTGTGGGCTACAATTGAACTTGCAAAAAAGTTACCCGATGAGAGTATTATTGTAACTATCTTCCCGGATAATGGATACAATTATATCAATAAGATTTACAATGATAAGTGGATGCGTGAAAAAGGATTTATTTAAACTTTTTACTTGACAAAAATCTATTAGAGAGTATATATTATACAAAACCATAGGAGGTAAAAATGAAAAAGTTTTGTTTTATAGTAGTTTTATCTTTCTTATCATTCAGGGCTTATGGCATACATAATCTTCAGATAAATGGTTCTTCTACGCCAACGGTAACGACGGTAGAATCACTTGATATAACAGCTTCGTTCAACGGAGGTGTTGTCGCGAATGCAACAATGTATTACGACCTGAACGGCAATGGACAATTAGATTCCGGTGACCCATGGATTATGAAATCCAAGCTAATTGACGGTGGATTTGACGACGAAGATGAGGCAGTTAATGGGGAGTATCAGGAAATTGGGGCGGACCCTTTAACATTTCAAGGGAAACTTCTTTTTTATGCTGAAGATAACGGAGTTTCAGATACTGTCTTAATAACTGTTGTCAACCCAGCATCTTCTTCGCATTCATTGTCCGGCAAAGTAACTGACCCAGTCAATAAACCACATATTCTTGTTACCACAATAAGAATAATAAATAGAGATAATGGACAATTTGAGTATGGGTATGGAGACTTCACAGATGCTAATGGAGATTATTCAATTTCTATGCCAGATGAATATGCTAACCAATACTGGAATGTTGTAGCTCTTGATATCGCAGAGGTAGTTCCATTCTATTCAAGTAATGATGTCCTCAACGATAGTATTTATATTTCAGGAGACAGTACAAAAAATCTTGCAATGTGTTTTGCACCTACTGGTACAATAACTGAACTAACAGGTGAATTGAGAGATGACTTAGGCAGTTTAATTACAGAACCAGCCCAAATTATGGGAATTGGTCTTATAGATGGCGTTAATCGGGCAAGACCTGGCAAGACCGACGGTACAGGAAAATATAGCATTTCTCTTAAAAAAGCCACCTCTGGGACTTTCTATCTCTATTTGGTACAGGCAAGTATTGCAGGACAATTCTATCCCGAGTTTATGAACCCGCTTTACCAACAAAAAGTTAGCTTGCCTCCTTCTCCCCCTACAATCACTATGACTAATTTTAAAGCTTATCGGACAACAAATATTATTTCCGGGCATGTTTACTTGGATGGAGCACCTTATGATAAGTGCCATTTGGATTGCAGTGCAAGGGATTACGGAGGAACTTATGCAAAAACTTTTTCTGATGGACACTATATTATGCCTGTCTCTGATAGTTTTTTGCCCGACACTGCTTATACCATAACAATTGCAAAGAAAAGTATCCCTGAAGATTATACAGTCTACGATAAGTTAGGTTCAATATTGCCAAATGCATCGCAATCTGCTATACTACCAGGTGCAACAGGTATTGATTTTTATCTTAAAGCATCAGCGGTAGAAGAACCAGAGAAAAAACCACAAACATCTCTTGCAATTTATCCAAATCCTTTTACAGGCAAGATTGTATTTGAACTTTCTTCTTCAGAACTCACTGAAAATTTACTTCTTTATGACATTGCAGGAAAGCAAGTAACAACACTTAAATCTAAGACTCATAATGGACTTCATCATTTTGTATTATCAGGAAAGGAAAAACTTCCAAGTGGCATATACTTCTATTCTCTAAAAGTAGAAGATAGAGTTTTCAAAGGGAAAGTAGTAAAATTACAATAAACGATTCACGATTTGCGATTCACGATACTATCCCATATCCTTTTTGCGTTTTGTCCTAATGTCCGAAGGTTACTATTATTTTCAA
>JAGMCN010000171.1 GCA_023129235.1 Caldifarciminota bacterium
CTTGATAAACCAAACGACGGAAGAATATTACTTGATGGAGTTGATTTGTTTGCACATTCTGATTTGGAGCTTTCAAGGATAAGGAACAAGAAAATAGGGTTTGTTTTTCAATTTCACCAATTGCTTCCTGAGTTTACTGCAGTTGAAAATGTTGAACTACCATTGTTAATTGGAGGAGAACGAGGGCTCGGTAATGTCCAGCAGGGGAGGTGTGTTGAACTTCTTGGGCTTGTGGGGCTTGGTGGGAAAGAGGATAGGATTCCTTCTCGTCTTTCAGGTGGAGAACGACAAAGAGTAGGAGTTGCGAGAGCCCTTGTAAATAATCCAAAGATTGTACTTGCTGATGAGCCGAGCGGGAATCTTGATGCCTGGACAAGCAAGTCACTGGATGAACTTTTTGTAAAGCTCAACAAAGAACGGAAAGTAACATTTATAATTGCTACTCATAAAGAGTCAGTATGCAAGATAGCTAATAGGGTGCTTAGATTAGAAGATGGAAAATTAACTCCAATATAAATTTTTGCTTTACAGTTTGTAATTTTCATTTTATAGTTTTACAATGCGTTGTGATATATGTCATAAAAATGATGCAACTATATCCTATACTGTAGTAATAGGTGGGAAGAAAACAGAACTCCATTTATGTGAGGAATGTGCGGCAAAAAAAGGACTCATTAAGGCATCAAGCTCAATGGATATTAAGAAACTTATGTCTCTTGGACCTGACGAGCAGGAAATCAAGAAACTTATATGCCCAAGATGTGGGTTGACATATAAAGAGTTCAGAGAGCAAGCTAAGTTTGGTTGCTCTGATTGTTATAAAGCATTTGAGGAGAAAATAATTCCTCTTCTCCAAAGGATTCATGGTAGTGACCGACATACTGGAAAATCAGCCCGTATTAGTTTTGAGGAAGATAAAAACGAGATAAAGATATTTAAATTGAAGAGCCGTCTTAAGAAAGTAATAGAAAGTGAATCTTATGAAGAAGCGGCGAAAATAAGAGATGAAATAAAGAAATGGGAAGCGAGAAATTAAGAATTTTATTGGAAAATCCTCCCAAATGGATTGATGGAAGAGGAGAGTTTTCAGAAATGGTGCTTTCGTCAAGAGCAAGATTTGCGAGAAATATCAGGCAATTCAGTTTTCCTAATAGAGCGAAAGAAAACGAACTTGAGGAGATTCTGGACTTTATAAAGAGTCATATAAATAAAGTGCAAAGTGCAAAGTGTCCAACGGATCCTGCGGACAAAGTGCAAAGTGAGTTTGTTACTCCTTTATCAGAAATTTCTCCCATTGACAAAGAACTTTTGGTAGAGCGTCGTCTCATATCAAGAGAGTTTTCAAGAAAAACAAGAGGGAGAGGAGTTGGAATATGGGATAGCGAAAATATTGGTCTTATGATAAACGGAGAAGACCATATCAGGATTCACTCTATTTATTCTGGGTTAAACCTTGAACTCGCTTATGAGAAAGTAAGTGAATTTGACGATAAGTTTTCCAAGTCACTTCCGTATGCATTTTCTCCAAGATTTGGCTATTTTACAGCCTGTCCAATTAATACAGGAACAGGGTTAAGAGTGTCTGTGCTTGTGCATTTGCCCGGGCTTGTCCATTCAGGGAAAATAAAAAAGGTGCTTGAAATGTTGAGCAAGACGGGATTCATGGTAAAGGGATTTTATGGGGACGGGACAATGGTGGAAGGCAATTTTTTCCAGATATCAAATCAGATAACGCTTGGGAAAAAAGAAGAAGAAATTATAAATGAACTTCATGAGACAGTCCTCCAAATCATAGAATACGAGAATAATGCACGGGAATTTTTATTAAGTAATGCAAGAGCCCAACTTGAAGACAAAATATGGAGAGCTTATTCAATTCTTAAGAATGCGAGACTCCTTTCAAATGAAGAATTTGTGAGTCTTTCATCTGCTGTGAGATTTGGAATAGGGCTTGGGATTTTAAAATCTTCTAAAGTGAGTTTACGGAACTTGAATAAACTCCTGATATTTACTCAACCTGCACATTTGCAAAAGATTACAGGTAAAAGTATAGACCCGATTGGGAAAGATGCAAGAAGAGCTTTGTATGTAAGAGAAAATTTGTAAACAATTAAAAAAATGAATAATGAAGGCAGGGAGGAACGAAAGCACGAAGTTTTAGAATTAAAAAAAGACAGTAATTTTTCGTGTTTTCCAAATTTCGTGATTTCGTGATAATCTCCTCAAAGATGGTAAATCCAAATATATTTAGAGTTTACGACATAAGAGGAATAGCAAATGTAGATTTAAAAGATGAGGTCGTATATAAACTCGGACAAGCTTATGGGACATATATAAAGCTCAAAACTCAAAACTCAAAGCTCAAAGTTAGTGTTGGGCAAGATGTAAGATTGTCATCCCCAAGGATAGCAGAAAAGTTCATTCAAGGGGTTCTTAGCACAGGAGTTTCAGTTGTTGATATTGGAACTGTTCCTACTCCCATACTTTATTTTTCAGTGTTTCATTATGGTTATGACGGTGGAGTAATGATTACCGGAAGTCATAATCCCAGAGAATACAATGG
>JAGMCN010000172.1 GCA_023129235.1 Caldifarciminota bacterium
TGACTTTGTGCTCCCATTCTGATTGCAATCTCTCCAGCTCAAAAGGTTTTATTCTCATAAAACTCCTCCTTTGCTTCTCTTGATTACCAATACCTTTATCCCCTGCCTGAGCTTAACTATATACCAAAACAAAAACTATTTAATTCTCTTACAAACTATATGGCAGGTAACTTTATATTTTTAATACGTACTTCCTCTCTCCAAAACCCTGTAGAAAAGCAAAAGACGGGTCTCCCCCCAGCGCTTTTGACCGGGGGGAGATCGTAATGATTTTTAGTCCTTCTCTACCTAGAATTGCAGCTTGACTCCTACCTGTACTCGCCTTGGAAAGATCATTCTTCTAGGTTCCCCGTAACTATCGGACCAGAGGTTGTAAGAGTGAAAATCACCAATGGCATCATCATTAAGAACATTGAAGATATCCAACATGACATGCAATCTGACTGTGCTATAAAGATTGAACGTTTTCTGAATTCTTAAATCTAGCTTGTTCAATGTATCAAATCTTTTCTTGCCTCTGGGTTCTGCAAATACTCTCTTATAGCTTACGTAATTGAGATCAAAAACTCTCACAAAATTATTGTATGGGTTCCCAGTCCAATAGACGTAATTCACGCTTGCTAGTATACCCCAGGGGAAAGTGTAGCCGGCCTGAAACTTAAAAACCCATCTTCTGTCGCTCTGCAACTCACCTCTCGCATTAACTAAATCCGTAGGATCTCTACCAAAGCTTCCTGCATACCATCCCATTGCATTCTGATGAGTTGTATGGGCTGTACAAATCAAACCTTCATTTTTGGACCAGGTGAGAGATGTATTCATCATCCAATTGTTTGAATATTTTTTGGTTAAAGTGAATATCAATCCCCTGTAAGTCACATCGTATTCTGGGGGATTTCCCCACCAGTATTCATTGGATCCTGCAGGACTTACCTGATTGTAAACTGTATATGTTTCTCCATTATCGGGAGAGACTCTCTGGACTGCCTCATAAGTGGCGCCTCTATCTTCCTGGCCTAAAAGATCTTTTTCATCCTTGTAAACAAAGAGTGCTCCAATAGAAAAATCAGGAAAGATTTCTCTCTCCAGCCCGATTGAAAACTGATCTGCATAGGGATTTTTTAGATCCGGATCTATATTGTAGCCCATCTCTCCTGTGAGCATATCAAATAATTCCCAACCTGTCCCTGTCCAAAAATAAGCGAACCAATCTGTAGTCCCGGGCCCTGGCCAGTTAAATTGGGCAGCAAGAAGGGCATCATAATAACGGCCGTAATGGGCTTTGAGTAAAGTTTTACCATCTGGAGTCAATTGGAAGGCGAGTCCGATTCGAGGGGAAATAGATTTCCAAGTGATAATATTGTCTATACCAGGAGCCAGTTCATCGAGTTCATCCCAGTTTATCATGCGGTGGAACTCAGGATAGTCTGCATTCTGGTAATCAGCCCTCAAACCCAAATTTAACGTTAATCGATCTCCAATCTTCCAAGTATCATCGACAAATGCTCCGATGGCATTGATTAAACCGCCGTATTGCCACTGCTGTTGTTCATACAAGAGATATGGTTCTCCGCCGTAATCATAATAAAAACCACCTCCACAATAGCCTCCCTTGCCGTGATTCCATCCCCTATTATACTGAACCCCAAGTTTAATCTCGTGATCACCGGCCAGAAAATCTTCAGCAAAATGTGTGAAACTTACGCTTGCCTGATGTCTAGCTATATCCCAAAAAACGGCATACCACGGTGCTCCAGATGCAACTCCAGTAAGCAAATCATAATGAAGTCTCTTGTTGAGGTCTCCTCCTTGGGTTGGAACTCCATCATCCTCATCGCACCACCATCCTCCGTATTTAAGTTCAAATATGGAATTTCTGCTTACCAACCAAGTATATAAAATATTCCAACTCCATTCTGTTAAACCGTCCGAAGTAATTGTTTCAGGCATATCATAAGCAGTAGGGGTACCTGCATAGTTATCTTTAAACCATTGTCCTGAAACAACCAATTTGTGTTTACCAGTTATCTGAGATGAAAGCTTCAACATATATAAATCCCTATCAGCTATTCCAAAATACTGAGGATCTGATTGCCAGCTCGAATCATTATCTCTACGTCTATTATAAGCAGTGAAAAACCAGACCTTATCTTTAACAATAGGTCCACCAAGAGTAAATCCCGTATCATAGAATTTGTGACGATTGTAAGAAAAGTACTTATCGGGATCAGGATTATTATCATCGGTTAGTGCATCATACTGCCCGTAATAAAATGCATTTCCATTGAATGTATTACCTCCAGATTTTTGCACAATATTGATCACTGCACCGGTAAATTGTCCGTATTCAGCAGGAGATCCTATCCCTAAAACCTCTACTTCATCAATCATATCTTCACTTGGCCAGGTCCAGGCTATACCTAATTCAGGACTAGATATATCCACTCCATCAATAAGATAAATATTTGATTGCGCATTGGAACCAAAAACCATAACCCTGAAACTTGTTTCGCTCTGCCTAATGACACCGGGTGCTTGTTGGATAATACCAAAGAATGAATCCCGACCAGATGGAATCTTTTCAATCATATCTCTATCAAAATTAGTAGACATTCCTGACTTTGTTACATCGATTATAGGAGCTTCAGCTATTACAGTAATGGCTTCTTCAAGAGTTCTTGGTTTCAATATTGCGTTAACCGTAGCTGTGCCTCCTACCATTACTCTTATTTTGTACCTCTCAACTGTCTGGAACCCTTCTAAAGTGAAAACAACCTTGTAAATTCCTGGCTGTAAGTTAGGAAATCGGTATGTTCCTCTATCGGATGTCACATCCGATCGAATGCCCATCAGAGATATACTTGAGATGTCTACTGTCACTCCTGGAAGAGGCGCGGCTTCCTCATCGGTGACTGTTCCCACAATCTTGCCTGTTAATCGTTGGGAGTAAGATAAAGTTGTTGCTACCATGAAGAATAGAACAATGACAATTCCAATTCTTGCCCCAAATTTTTTTAATCTCATAATGCCTCCTTTAAATTGATTTTCCTCTTATAAAGCAATTAAATTGCCTCTAGCAATTAAAAAATGTTTTTCCTCGCGTGAGAATAAGTCGCAGAGATATACATAAAAAAGGGGGGAAGTCTTGTTTCGCATACTATTATAATTTCTTTTATCCTCCATGGAGGAGTGGAAATGGATAATTTTACTCATTCCAATCTTTTCCCTAATTTCCAACTTTTTTTGATCACAAAGGATATATAAATAAATAAATATGATTTGTCAAGTAAATAATTAATTTATTATGATGTTTTTCTTTTATTCAAGTAAATTATATCAATTTATAGTAAAAATCGGATATATATAATCATTTTGTTCAATATAGCATCTCTTTTATTTATTTCCTCATGAAAATTTTACACTAACCTGCTTTAAGTGCATATTTTTGCTTACTCCTTCTCATAAAAATCAAACCTATAATGGAACCTTTTTCGTCAAATTTAAAATGAAGGCGAAGGTTCTTGGCTATAAAAAGGCGGTCCACCTTTTCTTTGTTTTCAAAGGCTTTCTAGAAAGGCCCAAAATCCATTCTTAGGAGAGCTTCACCTATTGTTTCTGAGCGGTTATTGAGACTATTGTAATAATTAGGGTTATATAAATAGGAATATACAAGTATATTAATAGCATATTGACCTGTAGCTTCAATTATAAGAGAATCATCCTCAACTGAGGTTCTAAAGTGTGTACTGGCTGACAATTGGTAGTTCCCTCAATCTTTTCATAACCTTTCTCTCCTAAGTCGACAGCAGGAAGAATTTCAATTTGATGTGAATAAATATAAATTTTACATCTCTCGGTCATATCGCTAAAATCTTTTAGGTGGGATTACAATATGTTAGACTCAATTTTTATTATGCGAATCGAGTAATCATTTTAAAAGCTTAAAGAGAAAGCGGATAATACAACAATAAATTAACATTTCAGAATAGAGCTCCTAAAATGAAAAGGAGATTAATAAATGAACAATAATAATAAAAACCGATTTTCTTTTAAAAAATCAGATAACTCTTCTAAAATTCATGGGCTTCTGCCATATAGGCGTTCACCGATTGAAATAGAATCCTCGGAACAATATGGCTACGACAACATCGAATACAATCTTGCAGAAAGTTCTGTCCCAGATCTTAAGATGAAGGACCTTAATTTAGACCTTCAGAATCTCGCGCTCTCTTATGGCGATCATCTTGGGAATCCTGAACTCAGGCATTACATCGCCAAGGATGGCAAGGATTTAACCCCTGACCAAGTGCTGATCACCTCAGGTGCTTCGGCTGCCCTGTTTATCATTGCTAGCTCTCTCCTCAAACCAGGCGATCATGCAGTAATTTTGCATCCAAACTATGTCACTAATATAGAAACTCCTAGAGCCATCGGATGCAAGTCGTATTATTTAAAACTTTCCTTTGAGGAAAAATTTCGGCTTGATTTTGAAAAGCTCGGAGCAATGATCAAACCAGATACACGGCTAGTGAGCCTTACCTATCCTCACAATCCTACTGGAACAACAATAAATGAAGCCGATTTGAACCGAGTCATTTCTCTAGTAGAATCCAAAGGATGTTATCTGTTACTTGACGAAACTTACAGGGAAATGACTTTCAATACAACTATGCCAATAGCTGCAACATTAAGTTCAAATGCCATCAGTGTATCATCCTGTTCAAAATCCTTTGGACTCCCTGGAATTCGCATTGGGTGGCTTATCACCCAGGATGAAACTTTGATGGAAACATTCTTGGCTGCAAAGGAACAAATCTTTATCTGTAATTCTGTTATCGATGAAGAAATTGCAGCCCATTTTATGACAAAAAAAGAACACATCTTCCCAAAAATCAAAGAACATATTCAGACAAATTTCAAAACAATAAAAACATGGATGGAAAAGAATGATTATCTAGAATGGGTGCAACCAAGTGGAGGCTGTGTGTGTTTTCCAAGAATTAAGCCAGACATCCAAGTCGATCTTGAAAAATTCTATAAACTGCTTATTGAAAATTATAAGACTCTTGTAGGTCCGGGTTATTGGTTCGAGATGGACCGCAAGTTTATGCGGATTGAATACGGCTGGCCCAGCAAACAAGAGCTCGAAGGAGGATTGGAATCCATCATTAAAGCAGTTCAGGAATCCTTAATCTAGTAAGTTACTTAATCTGATGAAGCTTCTTTTTCTTCAACCCTAAATCCGAG
>JAGMCN010000173.1 GCA_023129235.1 Caldifarciminota bacterium
AAATGGAGGTATAAAATGAAAATAATGATGAAAGCAAGCATAGTATTCATAGGAATACTTTTGATGTTGACAGGATGCAAGAAGAAGGATACCCCGACAGGGGCAGAGACTGAAGGAGTAGGTGATTTGCTTCTGGCTGCGATAGTTGGAGACGCCTGTTTTGTCAGCACGGTTAGTAACCTTGAGCAAGGCACAGCAACCAATAAAAAAGCAGTTGAAACCGTGCAATCACCAGATGTGTGGATTTACGGCGATATGGTTCTTATGACAGAAGTTTATTTTGGAGGCAATATTTCCAGATATGACAGGGCTGACGGTGGTGAATTGAGCTATGTAGGTAAAGTAACAGTGAATCCGGCATCTCTCCCAATCGCTATAACATTTGCAAGTGCAACCAAGGCGTATGTTAGTTTAAGTGCTGAAGGAAAGCTTGCTGTTATCAACCCGACGGATATGACTCTAACCAAGTATATTGACCTTTCCGGATACGCAGTTGGTGATAACAATCCTGACCCGACCTCATCGGTTATTCGGGATGGAAAGCTGTTTGTAGGGCTAAAGCAAGGAATCTCGATGTTTGCAGCTCATGATTCAGCTTTTGTCTTGATTATAGATGTAGCAACCGATTCGGTAGAAAAGATGATTATTGATGACCGAACCTGTGCGGCTGGATTCCTGCCGGCTTTTGTCGGGATGTTCGTAGATGATGTTGGCGACCTTTATGTATATTGCACAGGCGGGTATAACTATCAACCAGGGTCAAAAGATGGATTCTTGCGTATCAAGAAAGGCGAGACCGAGTTTGACCCGGGTTATTTCTTTAGCGTTGAAGAGACCAGTCTTCCGGATGTTCCCGACAACAAGGGACTATTTATGTATAATCCGGTGTACACTGGTGGTTCTACAGTATACGGTTCTGTTAATATACCGGCGTGGCAAAGCAGTCCACCCGATTATGTGAACGATAGAACCCAGCAACCCTTCAAGTTTGACCTAATTGCAAAAACTGCAGAAAAGATAGATTTAAACCCTTCCAGCGCTTTTGGACTTGGGATATGTGAATACAAGAACAAGATTGTCTTTGGAATGTCGTCGGTTGATGGTGATGGGCTATACACTTATGATATGAGCACAGGGAAGGTCAGCACAGCACCGGTGGTCAAGACAACAGGGACACCACTTTACATTCTGGCATTTTGAATAGGGCTATGAGTATAGAGTTATGGAGTTGAGAGTTAAGGAGTTCCGTGTAATAGATAGACGAACAGCTGTGAAAGATTTGACCGCTCACAGAGTCTGCGACATCCGCGGTTAAATTGTAGTTTTAGTGTTATTTAGTGCCTTAGTGTTTTCGTGGCAAATTAGTCTTTGTGCCCTTTGTGGTTAAAAAAGAATTGAGGAGGTGAAGAAATATGAGGATTTATTTGTTACCGAGGATATTGGCTGAAACTACCTATAAAATAGGGTTGAGAGTTAAATTTCAAATAAGAGGAGGATGAGATGAAGACAATAAGAAGAATTTCTATGATAAGTTTGATTTTATGGGCTTCAGGATTTGCATATGGGCATATGATGTGGCTCAATTCATCTAATTATTACCCGGGATTTCACCCAAAATCCGGTGCGAGTACTATAATCTATTTTGGGTGGGGACATAGATATCCGGTTGGTGATTTTCTGGACCAAGAGATGTTCCTTGAGAAGTTTTATTTTGTTTGTCCAAGGTGTGGCAAACTCCATCCATTAAATCCTAATCCGGGTGGTTTTCTTGCTACCCAAGTGAAGTTTGAGGAATCAGGAAGTTATTGGGTATGTGCAGAATTGAAGTCTGGATTTTATACGATGTATATGAAAAAAGGGAAGATGCATCACGAACTTGGTCCCAAGACAGGTCTCAAGAATGTGATTATGAGTTTGTGGTATAAGCAATGGGCTAAAGCATTGATAAATGTGGGAGTAGAAGATACATTTGCATACAATAAACCAGTTGGGCACGAGATAGAGATAGTGCCATTAAAAAATCCGATGACATTGAGAGAAGGTGATTTTTTGCCCATTCAAGTATTATTCAAGGGAAAGCCAGTGAGTTTTTGCGAAGTTCACGCCACTTACAGTGGATTCTCAACTGGAGAAGAATTTGCTTATGCTACTTCCACAGATAGAGAAGGAAAGGCAAAAATAAGAATTTTGCACTATGGGATATGGCTTGTAAAGGCAGAAAAACAACTACCTCCAGAAGTTAAATTAAGAGATAAGTGCGATATGCTCCATTATACCGCAACCTTTACATTTGAAGTGAAATAAAAAGAGGAGGTGAAGTATGAGTAACAGAGCAAAAATAATAACATTATGGATAGTATTCCTTTTTGGACTGACTTTCCATACACTGTTCGCGGTAATACCGATTTTTTGGGGTGAAGGTATTGCTATGTCGCAAGAGATGATAGAAAAAAATCCAATAGCACCAATGATGTGGATGATGCTATTCTTCTTTTTAGTGCCGATGATTATAGTAGTCGTGACGGCATTCGTTGAAAGGAAATGGTATAGGATTACCAATTTTGTCTTCTCGCTGGTATTTACGCCTTTTAACATCTTTCATATAGTAGAGCATTGTGGTGAGACTCCAGTTGATGGTCGTCAGATAGTATTATTGCTATTCGTGCTGATTTCAGGTGTCTTTTTGAATATTGTGTCTTTTAGATGGATAAAGGAATAATGCGAAAAAGGAGAAATGGGAGGAAATTATTTTAACCACAAAGACTCAAAGGCACAAAGCTCACAAAGTTTTTTTGTTAAATTTTTACTTCTTGGTGTTCTTTGTGTCTCCGTGACTTTGTGGTGAAATCATAAAAAAGGAGGAAACGATGAGAAAGGAAAAGACAGTCAATATAAAACATATTCTTGAGGAGCGGGAACTGATGAAGGAAGTTCAAGAATTTGATGATGTTCCTTCTCAAGAGCAAGAAAGCAAGGAAGGAGGTGATAAAAATGAATGAGGAGCATAGAATAATAGATGTTGTTAAAAGCAAGATTGGGCATATCCGCAGATGTAGTTGTGGGTTGGTTCACATTAACTGTGGGGCGGTAACACTTCATCTTCCGGAAGATGTTTTTCCTACATTTGTCTCAATGGTAGCTGAAACATACGGTCGGATGGTAGATGAACAGTTGCCCAGTTATAAGAGTCAGGCAGGGTAGGTAATAGTAGAAAAGGAGGAAAGATGAAAAAGATGAGAACATTTATAGGAGTTTTGGTGTTGAGTCTCATGGTTATAGGTGGATGTGTATCTAAAAAAGAGATTCCTACAATGATAGTGTGGTCAAGTTGTCTTTTGAGGGAACCCTACATAGAACTGAATAGAGAATTTGAGAAGAAGTATGATTGTCGGGTTATCTATAATCGGTTACCTGAAGCTACACTTGCTAACTCAGTTTCTCATTATGATATTACAACTGATATAGTATCAACAAGGTGCATCCATTTAGAAAAGGGAAAAAGGTTTCGCCATGTGATAAGGTCGTTTGACTGTGTTTGCAACAGCAGGTGGGTTATTATTAAGCTTAAGGAAAATCCTGTTAAGATTAGTTCAATTATGGACTTAGCTAAACCTGGAGTCAGAATAGCATTCTGTAAAAAGCATACCGAATACAATCACTTTACTGAGGTAACGATAACTCAGATGGTAGAAAAAGCAGGTATTGAGAAGGAATTCTGGAATAATGTGCCCGAAGGTATTGATTGTGGTGGAATGTGTGCTTTGGTTCCTGCTGGAGTGAAAGCTGAATGTATAGATGTTGAGGCAATGGACAGAGTTAGCTATTACCATCAAGTTTA
>JAGMCN010000174.1 GCA_023129235.1 Caldifarciminota bacterium
GCATTTCATAGAGCATAACGCCAAAGGAGTATATGTCGGATTCCGTTTCTACGTTCTTTGTGTCTCTAAACTGTTCTGGAGACATATAAGGAGGAGTTCCTATTGCAGATCCAGTTTTTACCAGTAAAAATTCCTGAAATGACTTATCTTTTGTTTCACTGGAATAAACATCTTCAAATACTTTCACCAATCCAAAGTCAGTAACTTTTGCCACTCTATCTTTAGTAATCATAACATTTGATGGTTTTATGTCTCTGTGAACAATGCCCATCTTCTTGTATGCATATTCCATTCCAGTGCAGACTTGTATTGCAAAATCCAGAGATTGAGAAATGTCCAGTTTTCCAATCCAACTCGTTAAATCCCCGCCGTCAATATATTCCAGAAAAATATACGGCTTTCCATGAATTTTCTCAACAAGCTCTGCTCGGACTATATTGGTATGCATACCCAGATTTATCCAGGTTTCTGCTTCTTTTATGAAGCCATTCACTATATTATTGTTCCACAAGAATTTCTCTTGAAAACTCTTGATTGCAAACATCCGGTGCCACTCATTGTCATACGCGATATATACTGAACCCATACCACCTTTTTTTATGTCGCTTATTTCGTATCTGCCTTCCAGCATATCGCCAATCCGGAGTTCTTTTCGCTTGATTTCGGTGTCTATTTTTACTTCTGGTTGGACTGGTGGTGGTTCTGAGCTCGGAGTAGGGGGTGCTTCTGCTTCTTTCTCCTTCTTTTTCCTTCTGAATTTATCGAATATGGTCATTTTTTATCCCCTCCTTTCGTTCATTGTTTGCATCTTATCCTTTTGCAAAACCTCTTTAAACTTAATTAGCTCTTCCTTCACTTCTCTAAAACTTTGATACCTATTTTCAGGTTTCTTCTCCAAACATTTCATCACCACAGAATCGAGTGCAGATGGTATTAATGGATTAACCACCTTTGGATTCTTTTGTCGTTCTTTTAAGTGTTTATCTCTAAGCTCACCAAGACTTATCCCCACGAAAGGAAGTTTACCAGTTAACATCTCATAAAGGACGCAGCCGAAAGAATAGATGTCTGACCTGACATCTATATCCTTCGATCCACTAAATTGCTCAGGAGACATATAGGATGGTGTGCCACAGATAGCATCAGACATCTCGTCAAATATTTTTGCTAATCCAAAGCCAGCCACCTTTACAACCCTATCCTGCGTGATTAGTATATTTGAGGGCTTTACATTCCGGTGGACAAAGGATTTTCCCATTCCTTTAAACTTTGTGTGAGCATAATCCATTCCATTACAGAACTGAATGGCAAAATCTAATGCTAAAGTCAGATTTAATCCCCCTCGCGCAATCCAGCCACTCAGGTCTGCTCCATATTTTTCATCTTCTGCTATATACTCCAGCACAATATATGGCTTGCCCTCAATGAAATCAACAAACTTTGTGCTGACAATGTTTTCATGTTCCCCTAACTTCAGCCGAATCTCTGCCTCTATGCGAAAGGACTTCATACCAAATTTGGATTTCAAATACCTATCTTGAAATGTTTTGAGAGCTACAAGTTCTTTGAATTCGTAGTCGTAGCACACATAAATAATACGCATGCCGCCCGGCATGATGTTATATATTTCATATCGGTTTTCAATCTTATCTCCTATTGTCCATTCTTTTTTGTTGATTTCCGTGTCTCTGCCCTTTGTTTCGAGTTTTGTTTTTTCTGAGGATGTTGTAATGGCGTCCTTTGTTCTTCCAACAGCCTCAATCTCTTCGCTCTTCTTGAGTTTCCCCTTCAGGCTGTCAAATGTTCTCATCCCTATCACCTTTCTCAGATACTTTTTGGTGCTTCAACCTCTAACCGATTATCTACTCTTCATCTTCCGTAAAACTATTTCTTTAGCCTTTTTTGCATTTGCATACTCAGGATTTATTTCCAGTGCCTTATCAAAGCAAGTAATTGCCTCTTTAAGCTCACCTAAACTGTATAAAGAAGATCCTTTGTTATACCATACATCTGCATCCTCAGGATTTATTTCCAGTGCCTTGTCATAGCAAGTAATAGCCTCTTTAAGCTTATCTAAACTGTATAAAGAACCACCTTTGTTAATCCATGCTTCTGCAAACTCTGGATTTATTTTCAGTGCCTTGTCATAGCAATTTATAGCCTCTTCATTCCTGCCTAAACTACCTAAAGAAATTCCTTTGCTAATCCATGCATCTGCATCCTCAGGATTTATTTTCAGTGCTTTGTCACAGCAATTTATAGCCTCTTCATTCCTACCTAAATTGCGCAAAGAAGTTCCTTTGTTATTCCATGCCTCTGCAATCTTTGGATTTATTTCCAGTGCTTTGTCATAGCAATTTATAGCCTCTTTAAGCTTACCTAAACTGTGTAAAGAACCACCTTTGTTATACCATGCATCTGCATCCTCTGGATTTAGTTCCAGTGCTTTGTCAAAGCAGGTAATAGCCTCTTTATATTTACCTAAATTAGCTAAAGAAGTTCCTTTGTTATTCCATGCCTCTGCATACTCAGGATTTATTTCCAGTGCCTTGTCATAGCAAGTAATTGCCTCTTTACGCTTACCTAAACTTCTTAAAGTGTTTCCTTTGTTATACCATGCCTCTGGAATCTCCAGATTTAGTTCCAGTGCTTTGTCATAACAAGTAATAGCCTCTTTACGCTTACCTAATCTTTCTAAAGAAACTCCTTTGTTATACCATGCCCCTGCAATCTCTGGATTTAGTTCCAGGGCCTTGTCATAGCAAGTAATTGCCTCTTTACGCTTACCTAAACTTCTTAAAGTGTTTCCTTTGTTATTCCATGCCTCTG
>JAGMCN010000175.1 GCA_023129235.1 Caldifarciminota bacterium
GGACTTGACAAAATAAATTCCATGCACATCGCGGGCAGGATGTTGTTGCGGCATAAATAAAACATCCATATTCCAAAATTCAGACTCAACAAGCTCACCGGATACTTCACAAAATCCCATAGATATTAGTTTTTCTCTCACTATATTAAGAAACTCTTGGTAAGGATGGAGTTTCCCTGCAACTATTCTTGGAGGACGAAGCTCTATATTGTATTCTCTAAACTCCTTTTCTCTCCAACTTTTGGCTTTAAGAATCTCTGGAGTAAGCTGTGATATTTCTTCCAACTTAGACGACTTTGATGGCAGAACATTTAGAAGTTGCTTGCCTTCATTGGTAAGTTTGAAGGTATAAACTGACTCTCTTTCAATTTTAAATATGCCTTTTGCTTGCCCACGTTTCCTATGTCTCTCCTCAATAATCTTCCAATCCGGAGAATCTTCAAGAACTATACCAGAATGAGCTTTATTTATTATACTTTGCAGATGTTCAACTTTTCCTACAACTTTCTTCTTTTTATAAGTTGCATCTGAAAATGTAAGAACTCCACCGGGTTTTATCTCAATGATATTTTCTTTTTTTAAAAATCCAATGGCTTCACTTAACTCAAGTGGCTCTAAAAAATTAATGTCTTTTATTTTTGGAAGATTATCTTTTGAAAATTGTTTATTAATGAATTCAACCATTTGTTTCTCCGGAATTCCTTTCTTGTAATATTTTTCTCCAAGTTCAGTTAAACAAACCCAGGATTTTAGTCTGTGTGGAATAATTTCTATGAGTTTTTTGGTATTTAGCCATCCTATTGCTCTACGCAAATCTTCCTTTGACATTTTATTAATATTAATTATATCACTGTCACAAAGTTCTCCTTCTCCGAATCCGGAAACTTTGGGTTTCTTTTTCGCCTTAATTTCTTTAAAAGCTAAAAGAACTTTTATCTCAAGTGGATGTAGCGCTTTGAGAACTTCATCAAGTTTTTTCATTAAGCATATAATACCGGATATTTTAGACATATCAAGTTTTTTCTTGATTTATTTGTAAGAGGGTAGTTATTATGTGAGGTTATTAGTCACAAATCTACATTTTTTTCTTGACAAACAAGATTTTAATATTATTTATAACAGAATGGGATATTTCTTCCCTCTCGTTCTTATTTTCCTCCCCTTAAAAACGGAAAAACCATTAATTAATAAAACTCTTCTATTTGTTATTGCACATAAGGATTTCAAGGATGAAGAATACCAGGTACCAAGAAATATTTTTGAAAGATTGGGAGCCAAAGTAACTGTTGCTTCATCTGATACAGGTATTGCTGTTGGAACGAGGGGACTCAAGGTGAAAATAGATACTTTAATTTCACAAATTGATACATTTGATTTTGATGGACTCGTATTTGTTGGAGGTATGGGAGCAAAAGAATACTGGGATAGCGAAGTAGCTCATCGGATTGCAAAATCTGCGGCAAGAAATGGTAAGGTAATTGCGGCTATATGCATAGCACCTGTAATTCTTGCAAGGGCTGGGGTTCTGAGATGGAAAGAAGCAACAGTTTGGGCTAGTCCTAAAACAAAACATATTTTGAAGCAAGAAAAAATTGAATATATACCAAGACCAGTGGTAGTAAGCGAGAAAATAGTAACCGCAAATGGGCCTATTGCAGCAAAACAATTTGGGGAAGAGATAGTACGACTTTTATTGAAAGAAAATGAAAGTAGTAATACAGAGAGTAAAGGAAGCGGAGTGCAGAATTAATGGAAGGGGTATCTCTAAAATTGGAAATGGGCTTTTAATTTTTATAGGAATTGAACGCGGGGATAAGATTCAAGATGCCAAAAAGTTAGCTTACAAATGTGGGAATTTAAGAATTTTCGAGGACAAAGAGGGAAAGATGAACCTTTCTTTGAAGGAGGTAGATGGAGAAATTCTTGTTATATCACAGTTCACTTTATGTGCTGATTGCAATAAAGGATTAAGACCAAGCTTTGATAGAGCTTATTCTCCAGAAGAAGCGTTCATCCTTTATAAAAAATTTATAGGATTTCTTGGTGCTCAGGAGGTTCAAGTTAAAGAAGGTATATTTGGCAAATTTATGTCCATTTCCCTTGTGAACAAAGGTCCTGCTACTTTCATTTTGTCAAGTTAAAGAATACATTAACTAAAATGATGCAATCAATGACAGGTTATGGTGAGGCGAGACAAGGTAATGTTTATTGTGAAATAAAGAGTTTAAATCACAGATTTTTTAATGTGAATTTTTCAATCCCTTCCTGGCTTTCTCCGTATGAATTCAAGATAATAGAACTTTTAAAGCGTCGTATTAAAAGAGGTGCAGTTTCTTTAAAGATTTATACAGATAACTATGAGATTAAGCCTGATATTGAGAGAGCAAAAGCATACTATAATTTCGTTCTGGATTTAAAGCAAGAACTTGGACTTTCGGGAACTATCCCGATAGGACATTTTCTTGATTTTAAAAAAGAAACGACAGGGGCGTCGTGGAAGGATGTGAAAACTGCAATAAACTCTGCTATTTCTTTGCTGGTTAAGTCAAGGGATGAAGAAGGGAAAAAGTTAAAAGCGGACATTGAATTGCATTTAAAGAAAGTAAAAGAGGGAGTAGAGCATATTAAGCAGGGAACTCCCGATGTTCGTGATATAAGGAAGCAGTTCAAAAAGAAATTTGCGGCTTTTGTAAGAGATGGTCTTGATGAGCGTAAACTTAAAGAAGAACTAACATTATGGCTTATAAGGGAGAATTTTAATGAAGAGAGGGTAAGACTCGAGGTGCATTTAAGTAAGTTCAAACAAGTTCTCAGAAAGAGAGGTCCTTCTGGGAAATATCTTTCATTCTTAATTCAAGAGATGGAGAGAGAGGCAAATACTATATCGGCAAAAGCCAAGAATGCGAAAATTTCTCAACTTATAGTTGAACTTAAAGGAGAACTTGAAATTTTAAGAGAACAGATTGGGAATGTCAGGTAAGGATAAACATTTCGCTGTGGTTCTTGTAGCTCCATCAGGTGCTGGCAAAACCACATTATGTAAACATCTGCTTGAAAGAATGTCTAAAGTTAAATATTCTATTTCTGCTACTACTCGTAAGCCAAGACCGGATGAGATACATGGAAAAGATTATTATTTTTTATCAAAGAACACATTTCAAGAGTGGATACGCGAAGGGAAATTTTGTGAGTGGGCAGAGGTTTATGACAATCTGTATGGAACACCGAAAGAAGAATTGACAGGATATTTGAGCCAAGGGTTCAATGTAATTCTTGATTTGGATTATCAAGGAGCGAGAGCTCTAAAACAAGGGTATCCTGAAACAGTTTCTATTTTTGTTTTACCGCCTTCTATGGCTGAACTTAGCAAGAGATTAGTGAAGCGGGATAAAGTATCAGTAGATACAGGCAAAAGATTAAAGTCGGCCGAAGAAGAACTTACTCGCATAAAGGAATTTGATTATGTTGTCGTAAACGAAGATATTGACAGGACAGT
>JAGMCN010000176.1 GCA_023129235.1 Caldifarciminota bacterium
TGAACTTACAAACTGTGGTCTTAAGAATATGATATTGAACGGAATGAGAAGGACTAAAGCGGACAAATACCTGTAGAAATTTTGCGTATGGACGTCAAAATGAAAGCTGAGAAATTTTATAATGATGGGGGGCCATATCCATATAAAAGTTGCTATAATTATGGGTATATAATTTTTCTTTGACACTTCCCTGCCCTTTCCAGCACCTGGATGAAAAATAACAAATCATAATGATTGTGCGAACTTTGCCAGAGTCCACAGGGCAAACCCAAAAAACTCACCAGCTATTATGTATTTAAGAGAAGGGAAATCATAACGCGGGTGAAGATTAATATGCTCTTTTGCAATCTGTTCTTCCCTGCTCCGTATTACTCCGTTTAATAACATTATGGACCCTGATACCAGTATAAGGAATGAAGGAATATGTTTTCTGCTTCCGCAAATCTGCGAGAAGGCAAATCCGCAGCACGCCGAACAAAACACCATCGCTGCAACTGAAAGCTTTTTCGACCCTCGCACATTTACAAAAATAAGCATAGCTGCCATAACTGCGGCAAGAGACAGCATATCACTCCTATAATTCATGAGCCAGTTTCTTGTCTGAAACACCGTTAGGACTTTGGGCATTATGAGATATCCTGCAATAATCACACTGCCAAACGAACAAACGAGAACTGCACCCGCAGAGGCATCTTTGGCACGCTTAACAAGAGGCTTCATTTCCTCCCCAACATGGTCCATAGCAGATTCCATAGATGTATTAACAATTTCAAGACTGATAACAAGAATTATCAACACGGATAGAATTGACATTTCAACTGTAGAAAGTTTCAGAACTACAGCTACACTTACAACAAGAATTGCCGCAAAAAAATGAAATCTCATATGCTGCTGCGTATAAAGAGAATAGAGCAATCCTTCCCACGCATTCCAGAAACTCCGTCCTATCTTCCTTGCAAAGTTAATAATTTCACATGACATACAACTTCTCCATATATGATATGTCATCAATCCTGATGTGCTAATTGTCCTCCGCCGGTTGATAATTTAGCATCATGAAATTCAAAGGGTTTCCACAAATTCACCTATTATTTCTAACCTGTTTAAATTTGCATCTGGTGGAACATTATCGGAAACTTCTAAAAGCAAAGGTTCTCCTTTTCTATAGCTCTTTCTGAATTCTTTCAGGAAATCCATAAATTGACTATCAGAGAACAATGAATCCAATAGAATTATTGAAGGTATTCCTCCCATAATTACCTGATCTGGTCGCAGACTTTCTCTTATTTCCCTATAATCGTTTTTTACCATGGGCTTTAAATTTACTGCTTGCAATATATCTATCCCGCTCTCTCTGTATAAATTCAATAATTGAGCGTTTTCTCCGTCACAATGGGAAATAACCAATCCCTCCCTTTCGTGGATAATTTCACATACTTTGTTAAGAAATGGCAGAATATGCTCTTTGAAAAACGGCGGAAAGGTAAGCATACTGTCGTAGTTCCCGCCCCATACAATTACGGGAAATTTGGGAAAGGATTGCAAGATGGAATAGATAATATCCAGTAAGAATTTTTCTAAAACATCACACAGCTCTAAAAGTTTTTTAAAATTAAGCTTATATTCTATAAAGAAAGTGGTTGGGTTCATTAAATCCCGCAAAATTGCCTGCATCGGACTTGCTGCTAAATGCCCGTAGAGTGGCGGATAACCGTCATCTCCAATCTTTTCTAATAACCTCTGATAATTTTCCGGTTTGGGTATAATTTTAATAGAAGAAAAAATATCCGCAGCTTTACTGTAATCCTCATCTGTTTTTATTAAATATTCTTTAATTGGCGGCAGGGTCGAACCTCCCCTTTTCAATTCTTCGTCCATCTTGAACACACCTTTCAGATGCCCTTTTGGTGTTTGATAATTTATTTCTACCAACCCGTCGTTCTTCTCATTTACAACTCTCTTGATAGAATCATCCAAAATGATTTCGTATGGTACGTCTTTTGATGCGAAAACTCCTAACAATCTATCTTCTACTGCTTTTAAGGTATATCCATCTGCAAAATCCGGGAGAATTTTGTTGTACGTAACCCCCATTTTTTTGATAATTTGTCTTAATTTTAGATCCTTGAACTTCTCCGGCAAAGTATTTCTATATGAATTTCCATAGTACCAGATATCCATCCTCGGAGCCCATGGGATACCATACGTCATATTGCCTTTTAAGCACTCAAGCATTATCTGTTTTTTACTATTCATCAAATATAAATTTTTTTTGGACAAAGTTGCTCTTGTATTTAAATCCTACATGTATTTGCCTTCCGGTGGTACGTATCTCCATAACCGCAACATCAGGATGCAGGCAACAAAAGCGCCGATTGCCCAGAAATAAAAAGCAGAACTCCAACCATAATTATCCACAAGCCAACCTATTCCCACTCCAACAATGATGGCTCCCAAATAGCCTAATGAATCAATAAATCCTGCTACAGAAGCAGCTGCTTTTCTGGTTCCATAATC
>JAGMCN010000177.1 GCA_023129235.1 Caldifarciminota bacterium
GTTACCATGTGGGGTCATCAGCCAAGTCCCAAACATTTTTAGCTTGACAAAACTTAAATTTATCATATATTATATTTAGGAGGTGTAAGATGCATAAATGGTTATATTTTGGAGTTATTATTTGGGGAACGAGCTTTGCCCTGTTCTCGTGCGGAACGGGGTTTGCACAGCAAAAGGCTAACATTGTTGTCTCAGATCAGAACGCTGTGTATTGTCTGGACAATGATGGCATTCTCAAGTGGAGTTTTCCTCATTCTGGGATTACATACCAGTGGTCTGGTGCTGCTATTGGGGATATGGATGAAGATGGGAAGCCAGAGGTAGTTGTAGGAGCTGATAAATTATATTGCCTTAACTATGATGGAATCCTGAAATGGTCTTATCCTATGGATTATGCTCATCTTTGTTCTCCTGCCATCGCCAATGTTGACACTATGGGAGATGCTGAGGTAATTATGGCGAGTAGAAATACTCTTTATTGTTTTAACAGCAATCTCACTATAAAGTGGTCCTATCCAATATCAGGAACTTATGTGAATGCTAGTGCACTGTTACGCAAATAATAGATAATTTTACTTGACAGCATGGGGAAAGGTATTATGCTTGTCTAAAAGGAGGCGAGCATGGCAAGAGCGGCGAAAGCAGTAACTTTAACAAGTAAAGAAAAAGAAGAATTAGAAAGAATGGTTAGAAAAAGAAAAATCTCCGTGCAGTTAAGGGATAGGGCTAAGATAATATTATATGCGTCAGAGGAACTTACAAATCAGGAGATAAGTGAGAAAGTGGGAATGAATAAAAATAGAGTCGGGAAGTGGAGAAAACGATTTATAGAGTTCCGGCTGGATGGATTAAAGGATGCTTCTGGGAGAGGGCATCCACTCGTTTATGATTCAGATATCCGGTTGAAAGTGATAACAACAGCATGTAGTCCTCCTGAAAATATAACACATTGGTCAATTAGAGAACTAAAGCGAGCATTATTAAAGAAATACAAAATAAATATGAGTTATCTTACAGTGTATAGAATATTGAAGTCTGCCGATATAAAGCCACATCAATATAAAATGTGGTTAAATAGTAAAGACCCAGAATTTGAAGTAAAACAAGCAAAGATAGTAGGATTATATTTGGACCCTCCCGAGAATGCACTTGTGATAAGTATAGATGAAAAGACAACAATTCAAGCTCTTGATAGACCTACACCTTCTAAGCCAATGAAACCTGGACAATCAGAAAAAGTAGAGGCACATTATATTCGGAGAGGAACCAAATCATTAATAGCTGGATTGGTAGTCCATGAAGGAACCATAATTGGAGAGTGTTATGAGAGGCACAGTCACAAAGAGTTTTTGGATTTTTTAAAGAAAATAGATAAAACATATCCGGATGGAGAACTGCATATAATTGCGGATAATTTGAGTGTTCATAAGCATAAGAAAGTGCAGAACTTTTTGAAAAGTAAAAAGGGGAGGATACAGATGCATTTCACTCCGACTCATGCTTCTTGGTTAAATCAAATAGAGTTATGGTTCAGTATTTTGACGAGAAAAGTGTTGAAGCGGGGTATTTTTAAGTCAAAAAAAGAGTTAGTGAAAAGAATTATGAATTTCATAGAAGATTACAACAAACAAGCAAAACCGTTCAGATGGACCTATACAGGAGAACCATTAAGAGTATAATAACTATTAATTATGAAACAGTGCACTAG
>JAGMCN010000178.1 GCA_023129235.1 Caldifarciminota bacterium
AAATTGCATTCAGGCTTCGCCTGATGCAATTTCCGCCCCCAACCGACTGCGGCTCATCTCGCAGTTCGTTAGGCTCTCAAGGAAGAATATGACGAAACTTAATGAAATAAAGAATGAAGCAGAATTTAGATCCAAATTGAAATTCGTTGATGAGTGTTGGGCAGGCTGGCGAGAAGGCCGCCAATTAACATTAAGAAGGATTACGAATTATCTTTTTACTCTTAACGCTGGGGCTTTATTAGTTGCTTTGACTTATGTCGCAGCAAAACCGTCCAACGCTGATATTCAACTTTCGATTTGGCTTTTTTCTTTTGGAATATTGTGCAGTCTGTTACACGCTGCGTTAGATTATTATATGACAGAAGGCTATTTTTCAGCATACAGGAAAGATGTCAAAAAACTCTATGGCAATGAGATTGACTGGGAAACTTTTGTTGAACGCAACGAGAGTCGAGATAAATATGACTGGATATTACATATCTTTGGTTGGGCTGGAGGCATTTCATTTTTTATTGCCTTAATAATAGGGGTCTTACAAATAAAATGCGCCTAACAATTCAGTGAACCGGAGCGCGGACAACGTGCGGGTACGCTTAAAAGCCTTAGGTTCGCACAGACTTCGGCACGCCCGGTTACTTCAATCGTTATGCTCCTACAAAAAAATCAGGTAAGCTCCACAAGGCGCAAGGATTATGTATGGAGCATGGGTAGCCATCCATTTAATGAACTTCAAAGCCTTCCGGCTTTTCCTTTGATTAGACGGAAAAGAAAGTAGGTAGTGCAGGCCAAGAGATGAAAACGCTAAACTTCAAAATCTTTTTGTTAGGCCTTTTCCTTACAATATTGACGTCATCTGTTGCCTGTAACCGGCTAATACCTGAAGAGCCAATGATCTTTACTGGAAACCCAGAGGAGGAATTTCTTGGTGTTCCTTGGGGTTGTAGTTTCGAAGAGTTACAAAGCATCTTGGATAAATCTCCTTTCCCAACTAAATTCAAAAAGGTTAATTGTAATCCGTCTATGACTACATATCAGTATGGAGGAAATCATCGTCTTCCTGACGCCAAATACTCTGCTTTTATATTCTGGAAAGGAAAGCTGGTTGACATTGGAGTGTTTTTCTTTTCCGAAAGTGAAAACCACGCAAAATACTTGTTTGACAAGCTTAAAGAGAAGATGAAAAAGGAATTGGAGAAGGTGGTTTTAGACAGAGTGGTAGGCATTGAGGATGAGGAGAAAAATGGAGTGAGGATTATTCATGGAACTAGAGGGCATATGTCTTTTAGCTTAGAGTATGGGGGGCATCTTATCGACGGTTCCAGTAATAGTGTTATTCTCTCGGCAAAAACCTCCATTACTTTAAAAGATGAATAAGACAAAAAGATGAACTAAAATCAATATGGAAACTCTGTCAGACTTTATTATCGTACATCCATTCTTTTATTTTTTTGCTGCTCTGGTGTTGTCTTTTGTTGTGCGCATCTTTATAGCTTTTGCAGAGTCAATATGTTGCGACAGTTTTAAAAAAATGTTTTTTTCGGTATTGGGAGGTTATGGTGGTAAAAACAATGCACCAAAAGATAAATGGTTAGGGTTCATTCTTGGTTGTATGGAGGCGACAACATATCCGATATTATTATCTGTAGATAAGCCTGAATACATCGGGGTTTGGCTGGCATTTAAGACAGTAAACCGATACAAATACAAAGAGATGGATCGAGGGTTTTTTAACCGGTATTTAGTGGCTAATGGCATGATACTTATTGGGTCATATTTTCTTGCCCAGTGGTTTGTCATAAGATGAGCCACATAACAAGCGCTTGCATAACCGACCGGGCTACGCTGGTGCTTTTTTCATATGTTTTTGTTAACTCAAAAATATCACTTTTTTAAACTACTTCGCAGCTCTCCGCCCGGCGGGTGAAGCGCAACGAACCCCGCAGTAAGATG
>JAGMCN010000179.1 GCA_023129235.1 Caldifarciminota bacterium
GGGCACATATTGAATCCTCCTTTTTTTTGGCAAGAGGTATTCTATCAAAATATGTGCCTGCTTTCACCCGTTTTTTTAATTAGATTTTTACTTTGTATCCTTTGATATATCTTGGATCCTCATAGGATTCCAATTCTTTGAACCAATCGTTTAAATTCCGCAATCTCCAAAAAGAGGAATTGCGGGTATTCATAATATTTGAAGGCTCAAAAGAGCTTGTACATTTATCCTTGCTTGGCTCGAGATCGTTGCTCCTGGGGTTCAAGAGAGCCTCTTTTTTAGGAGGTTTTTTCCGAAAAGGCGTTTTTGGCTTAGGTGGAGCCGGTTTTGGCCTGGCCGTGAATCCATCCAAAGATACCTTTAATTTTTTAAAAACCTCTTTGCTTATACAAACAATTTTCCTCAACTTCCCTTTGCGGGGGAGGGGGTAACGATCTATGGTACCATTTCCACTGTATGGTAACTTTTTTTGTGTCATCCCAATATGATAATGTCCTATTCTACCAAAGTAGAAATGTCCTATTCAAAAGATGCTATAATACCCTCAAAAGGAGGAGATTATGGCAAGAAAGGACATTATCATGGCTACCCAAGAGGAGTTGAAAGCGCTGCATGTGATTCGAAAGGCAATCGATAAAGTTATTACACAAAAGGAAGCAGCCGAAACAATAGATTTAACTGAACGCCAGGTACGAAGGAAGATAAGCAGAATTCGAAAAGAAGGTGATAATGGCATAGTTCATAGATCAAGAGGCGAGTTTTCAAATAGAGCGATACCGGACAAGACAAAAAGCAGAGCCTTGATGTTATTTAAAACTAACTATGCGGATTTCGGGCCTACACTAGCAAGCGAGAAGCTTTTTGAGAGAGATAAAATAAGCGTAAACGATGAAACACTGCGGCTCTGGCTGATTAATGCGGATATACCATACAGAAAGCGTAAAAAGCGCCCGCACAGGCAGTGGCGCGAGCGTAAAGAACATTACGGGCAAATGGTTCAGATGGACGGATCTGAACACGATTGGTTCGAAGGACGCGGCCCTAAATGCGTCCTCATGGGCTATATCGATGATGCCACGGGGATACCATTCGGACGATTCCACAGTTATGAAGGCACCATTCCGGCCATGGATAGCTTTAAACATTATATCAAAAAGCGGGGCATCCCGTTAAGTATTTACCTGGATAAACACGCGACATATAAATCGACGAAGAAGCAGACAATAGAAGAGGAACTTGCTAATCAGAAAGCATTAAGCCAGTTTGAGAGGGCACTCAAAGAACTGAGCGTAAAAGTGATCCACGCCAATTCTCCCCAGGCCAAAGGAAGAGTAGAAAGGATATTCAACACCTTCCAGGATCGCTTTATAAAAGAAATGCGCCTTGTGAATATATGCACCATAGGCCAGGCAAATGTCTTTTTAGAGAAGTATTTACCTATTTATGCCAAAAGATTTGCTGTCCAACCGGCCAAGGAGGATAATCTCCACAGGCCTATACCTAAAAGTATGGATCTTGACAGGATACTTTGTATTAGAACAAAAAGGGCGCTCAGGAAAGACTTTACCGTGGCGCATGATAAGAAGCTCTATCAGGTATTAGATAATGTAAGAACGCCAAAGGTAGTGGTTGAAGATCACATTGACGGTTCAGTGATAATACGCCATAAAGATACCAAACTTAAGTTTAAAAAGATAGCAGCAAGAATTAAAAGACCTGAGCAGGAGAAAAAGGACATATTCAAGCTGACCAGGCCACATACTCCAAGCATGAA
>JAGMCN010000018.1 GCA_023129235.1 Caldifarciminota bacterium
TTATATCACAGAATTCGCAATTAAAGGGACATCCGCGGGAATATTGGAGATTCATGGATACATATTTTTTCATATTGACAAGTCCCCAGAGTGGAATTGGTGTCTTTCCTATATCCGGGAATTCCTTAGAGGTATAAATATGTTTAGCACACCCATTTCTCAAATCTTCCAGAAATGATGGTAGCGTAATTTCAGCCTCATTAAGTACAAAATAATCCACGTCCTCAAACTCTTCATATCCAGTCGTAAATAGGGGACCACCAGCGACGATCTTGATATTCATTTTTTTGCACTTGCTGATTATCTCTTTCACCGATGTTTTTTGGATAGACATAGCACTAATAAAGACGAAATCAGCCCATTCAATATCTTTATCTATTAGTGTGGCCACATTCATATCTACAAGTTTTTTCTCCCACTCCTTTGGAAGTATTGCTGCTACAGTCAACAATCCCAAAGGTGGCTGAGTTGCCTTTTTAGAGATAAATTTTAAAGCGTGCTTAAAACCCCAGAAAGTATCAAGATATTTTGGATAAACGAGAAGTATTTTCATATTATGTTCCCTATGCATACTTTCTTTGAAAAGCGACAAAATAATTCAGTGTTAATTAATAGATGCTCCGATCCGTTTTGTTTCATTCTGGGAACTGGAGTTAGGCGAAATATCAAGGCGGGTAGGAACAGCTCTCTTTCCTGTGAAAGAGTTAGCTTTTTCGCTCATAATACAGTTTCCATCAAATACTACACCTTCCTCAATCACAAGACGTTTGCATCTAATATCTCCTTTAAGACTTGAACCTGATTGGAACTCGACTTTTTCATCTGAGGAGATATTGCCATCTACTTTTCCGCCTATTAAACAGTCTTTCGTATGTATCTCTCCCTTAACTTTTCCAGATTTACCAATAATAAGAGATTCTGAAACATCTATATTTCCATCAATTGTTCCATCTATATGAATACTTCCAAGGACTTTAACTTTTCCATTAATAGAAGTCCCTTTCCCGATAATGTTTGTTATACCACTCTTTGGTTCTCTCATATTACCTCCTAATCAAATAACGTTCTGGGTCTTGCAAAGTTCCATTTAACCATACTTCGTAATGGAGATGAGGAGCCGAACTTTTACCCGTTGAACCTACAAAACCTATTAGATTGCCGGTAGTAATGTGGACTCCTTCTACTGCAGTTATTCTTGCAAGATGGCCATAAACAGTTTTAAATCCCTGTTTGTTTGTAATTTTAACTACATTCCCAAGAGCTTCATCCCACCCTATAAAAGTAATAGTCCCATTCATTGTGCTAAATACAGGAGTTCCGAGTTCAGCCGCAAAGTCAACTCCGGCGTGCGTGGACGAGAATTTTTGAGTAATCCATCCTTTTGTAGGATAAATTGAGGGGACTGATGATTGTTCTTCTTTTTCCTTTGAAATGAGGTCTTTAGGCAGAGTAGCAGGTGGTTTTACTTGAGAAGGGGGTGAGGTTATTTGAGAAGAAGGTGGGTTGTTGGAGCTAAAAGAAATTGCTACTCTGGGAGATGAATGTTCAGGTGCTTGTCTTATGCCTAGGAGATTTGCTATTTTATTGGTGCGATGTTTAAACTCAGTAAATTCTTGAGTAAATAATTCTAATTTCGCATATTTTTTGTGCATTTCTTCATTTTCATGCTTTAAAGCATTCATTCTTAAGCTCTTCTCAACTATATTCCCGTATTCAAAGATAAGCCATCCCGTACCTCCAATAATACAAATAAATATCCCTATCAATACGCGAGCACCAAATCGCGAGATAGTATAAGTTCTTGTTCTACCACCAGAATCTGGAATTATAATGATTGAAAACTTTTTATGCACAATAAGATGCTCCTAAAAACGCATATAATAACTCAAAGAGTATGATTATGTATCTAATTTAACCTTTGGGCTTTCAATTGTCAAGGGATAATTTTATTTGAGACCTTTCCAAATGCTTCTTTTAGCTTTGGAACAGTAGGATAAAGAGAAATTTCTTTAGGATAAATCCATTTCATATCAATGTGTTCCCAATCGATAGATATTTTTTCCTTGTTTTTTATATGAAAAAGATAAGGGTGCACAATCCATTTTCTTTTGATATTAGGGTCTATAATTTCAATGAAAGTTCCCTTTTTTACGAGTTCAACATCGTGTTCTGTTAAGCTGGTTTCCTCGTATATCTCTTTATATGCTTGCTGGGTTGCATTAGCTGATGTGGGGTCAATATATCCTGATATACCTGCCCACTTTCCGGGGTAAGTACCTACGCGGTTACTCCTTTTTAAAATTAAGATTTTACTATCCGATTCAAGAAAACAAGTTACAACTTCATTTGTCTTGAACATTTTTAATTTCACCACTCATAGAGTCTGCGACAGAGTCACAAAGATGTAGGGGTTCAAAATTTTGAACCCCTACTTTGTATCTTTGAATCTTTGTGGTAAGTTCTTTACTCAAGTAACTCAAGTAGAGGTTCCAGTTTTTTTCTTCTCTCTTTGTATTTTAATTTTCTAAGGGCTTTTTGTTCAATTTGACGAATTCTTTCTCTTGTTACATCAAATATAAGTCCGACTTCTTCTAATGTTTTTGGCTGTTGACTATGAAGACCGAATCTCAGAGTCAAGACTTTTTGTTCTTTTTTGGTGAGGTCTTTTAATACTTCTTCTAATCTTTCTTTCAGCATAACTCTGGAAATAGAGTAGGCTGGTGAGTTTTCACTTCCTCCTGCAATGAAATCACTAAAGAAAGAGTCTCCATCATTTCCAATAGGATGGTCAAGTGATGCAATATCTTGTGCAATTAGATAAACTGATTTCACTTTATTGACTGGAAGCATCAATCTGTCGGCAATCTCTTCAGGGGTTGGTTCTTTTCCATATTCTTGGACAAGAAATCTTGCTTCTCTGAGAACGCGGTGAATTATTTCTACCATATGGACGGGAACTCTTATAGTTCTAGCCTGGTCAGCTATAGCTCTTGAGATTGCTTGTCTAATCCACCAACTTGCGTATGTAGAGAATTTATAACCTTTTCGGTAATCAAATTTCAATATTGCTTTCATAAGCCCGGAGTTGCCTTCTTGAACGAGGTCGGCGAAATCAATTCCTCTGTGTAAATACTTCTTTACTATTGAAATTACCAATCTTACATTAGCATGTGCCATCTCCTGTTTTGCTTTTGCTATTTCATCCTTATGTTTTTCTGTTTTTTCGAGTAACTTCTCAAAATTCCACCATTTCATACAAAGTTTTTCTTCTGTTCGTCTTATTGTATATTTGGATTTAGTTTTTTTATCTTTTTCTACGAAATTTCTTTCTTTATTGCTAACTTTTTCGTGAAGAGATACGAGTTTGGATAAAATATCTCCTATATACCCGAATTGCAGATTGAGTTTTACGATTTCATGCCTTATACATCGGCGTCTGCGTTTAACAAAAGGTGCCGGAGCACTTTCTTCTCTTAGTTTCACAATTTCATCGCGTTTTCGTTTAATAAAATCCATTGTTTCTAAAGTCTGTTCTCTCTTTTGCTCAATAAATTCAAATGTAGGAGCGGGTATGCCTATACGAATAAATTCCTCAGGTGGAATTCGACGTTTTTCAATTTTTACGCGGTACTTTAAAAATTCATCCATTGCAAAAGTTGTGGAAAAAATAAACTTTGCTATCTCTATATAATTCTTTTCAATCTTTTGTGCGATAATTGTCTCTTCCTCTCTTGAAAGAAGTGGGATAGAACTGATGTCTTGCAAATACATTTTGGCTGGGTCTTCAATCCTACGAATATCAACAACTGTACGTTTCCTTACAGTTTTTTTCTCTTTTTCTACAATTTTTACTCCGAGAGTCTCAAGGTCAGAAATAATTTGTTCAAATTCTTTAGGAGATGTAAGCTTCTCAGGAAGAAGGTCGTTCAATTTTTTATAAGTTAATTCTCCGTGTTCATCCACGGATTTCATTATTCTTTCTACCTCTCCCCTCATTGAGTCATCCTCCTCTTAGAAATAACTCTTGACGCTTTAAATCTTGGAACTTCCTTAAAATCTCGCTTTCTCCTTTGTTTATTTTTTCTGATGATAATCCTTTCCTTTCTATCTTTGTTCTTTCCGCTCTTATACGGTTTAAATAGTCTTTTCCTAACTTTTCATAATCTGTATCTTCACGAAAAAGAACATCCGTAAACCGCTCCCTTAATTTCTCGCTTGATATAGAACTTAAAACCTCGGGGCTTGCTTCTCCCTGTAATACAAGTGCAAGTGAAGTTTTTAATTCTTCGGTCAAGACTTCAAATTTTTCCTTTATCAAGAATTCCCTTACTTTCGGATAAGTTGCTGCAATTCCTAATAATTCAGCTTCTAAATCCTCTAACTTCTTGTTTTCAGCTACTCTATTTCTTTTTGGAACCACCTTCTCTATAACAAGAAACTCTTTCCTAATCTCAAGTTTTTTTGAAATCTCATCTGCCCAAAGTTCCTTTTTTAATGGGTCAGCAATCTTACTCAATGTTTCCTGAAATTCTCTTATTAATGTCTCTTTCTCGGTGATATCCGAACATTCCTTGAATTTAAATTCCATGAAACTTTGAGCTTCACTTAAATCTAATTTTTCGTGCTTTTTCACCCAAGAATCAGGGTCATCCCCATCAGGGAAGCGTAAAACTTTAACATCAAATCCCTCCTCAAGAAGTATGTCAATAGCTCTTTCTGTTGCTTTGTGTCCTGCATCATCTCCATCATACGCAATTATTACCGATTTCGTGTAACCCTTCAAATACCTCGCTTGCTCTTGAGCAAATGATGTTCCCAGACTTGCTACTACATTCTTTGTCTCAGTCTGATAAACGCTGAGCAAATCCATATACCCTTCTACAAGAGTTGCTCCTTTTCTGAGTTCTGAACGAGATTCATACGCTCCATATAATAGTCTTCTCTTCTTAAATATCAGGGATTCCTTAGAATTTATATACTTTGGCTCTGAATCATCAAGAACCCTACTTCCAAAACCTACTACTCTTCCCAGTCTATCTCTTATTGGAAATATTACTTTCCTTCTGAATGCATCTCTAACACCAATTAAGAGTCCAAGAACCTCAAAATCTTTTTGCTTGAAGCCATTCGTTTTAGCTTTATTCCAGATTATTGGTTGCTCTGGGGCATATCCGAGCATAAATTTATTGGCAGTATCATCTAAAATTCCTCGTTTCCGAAGCCACTCATGACCGGGAGTTCCAGATTCACTTAATAAAATAGAATGATAAAGACTTGCCACAAATTCATTTGCCCGATACAATTCTTTGTTTGCATCTTCTACAACTTCTACTCGGATACCGACTCTATTTCCAAGCTCACGGACTGCCTCATAAAAACTCATGTTATTGTATTCCATTAAAAAGGTAAATACATTGCCGGACTTGCCGCATCCAAAACAATGATAAATACCTTTCTCTGGAGATACAATAAATGAGGGAGCTTTTTCCAGATGAAAAGGGCAAAGTCCCTTATAGTTCTTCCCTGCCTTCTTTAAAGGGATATAATTTCCAATTACCTCTTCAATTGGATTAGCTTCCCGAATCTCTACTATTTTATCCTGGGATATTCTCACTTAATATCTCTTAAGCTTAGGTTTTATAGTTTTCTTTCTCACAGATGGCTTCTCGTAGTACTCATGTCGCTTGAGTTCTGCAAAAAGTTGCTCGCGTTCACATTCTCTCTTGAATCTACGATATGCACTCTCAAATGTTTCGTTATCTCTCACTCGCTCCACTATCATCCAAATTCACCTCCCTTACCATATCATTTAATAAACATAAGTTTTGTCTGTTAGATGCATCATAACTCAAAAGGATTCACTTATTTTTGCATAAAATTTTCCATTATCTGTTAATCAATTTATCAAGTTCCTTTATCGCTTTCTCTACATCAGAGGATAGATTCTCAGGCACACGAACAGAAACTTCTACAAGCTCATCTCCTTTTCTGTAGCTATTTAAGTTAGCAAGTCCTTTGCCTCGGAGCTTAAATACTTTTCCAGATTGTGTTCCACGAGGTATCCGCATTGATACTTTGCCATCAAGTGTCGGCACTTCTACCTTCCCACCAAGAGTCGCAATCGTAAAAGAGATAGGCAGTTTTATGAATATATCTCCATCTCTTCGCTCAAAGAGCTCATCTTCACGCTCATCTATTACTGCAATTAAATCGCCCGGAGGTCCTCCATTAGAGCCCGCATTTCCTTGCCCTCGGAGCGATATATAATTTCCTCTGCTCACACCTCCAGGAATCTTGATAGCCACTGTTGCTACATTATCTACCCTGCCTGAACCTCTACATTCGTCGCATCTCTCTGATATAACTTTGCCTCTCCCTCCGCATTCAGGACAAGCCACTACATTCACCATTTGCCCAAAGATACTTGAACTTACCTGTCTCATCCGTCCGCTTCCTCCACATTTTGGACAGGTTCTAAGTCCCTTGCCTCCTATGCCTCCACAGGTCTTGCATTTCTCCTGCCTCCTGATTTTTATCTTTTTTGTTACACCGCTTGCAATCTCTTTTAAACTTAAAGGTATATTTACACGAAGGTCTGAACCTCGCCTACTTCTACTGCCGCCTCCGAATACCCTATTAAATCCTCCGCCAAAGAGATTGCCCAACAGGTTGCCAAGTATGTCTTCTATATCTCCAGAATGTGTAAAGTCACGACCAAAGTCAAATCCTCCGGGCCCAAACTGCTGGTCCACTCCTTGATGCCCATATTGGTCATACAATTGCTTCTTCTTCGGGTCTATAAGAACTTCGTATGCCTCTGATAATTCTTTGAACTTCTCTTCTGCCTCTTTTTT
>JAGMCN010000180.1 GCA_023129235.1 Caldifarciminota bacterium
CCGCATTTGGGTTATCTCTATTATCAAAGACTATATTAACGATATTATCTACGCCTGAGATTGCATCGCAGGGATACTTAATAACCCCTTTTGTTGCAGTAAGTGCTTTGTTGTTAGGGGCTAATGGAGTTATTCATAATATAATTGTTTTAGAGAAAAAGACAAAAATATTAGGAAAGATATGGGTCATGGCTGCGACATTAAATCTTGGTTTGAATATTATTGTGATTCCATATATAGGAATAATAGGTGCAGCAATTACTACACTAATTGCGTTTAGTTTTGCTTTTATTCTCACAACATATTATTCATTTAAGTATCTTACATTTAATATTGACTTTCGTTTCATATTAAAAAGCATCTTCGCTTCAATCGTAATGTCTTTGGTGATTATCAAATGGAGTCCCATAGGGGTATTAAATGTTCTGATCGCGATCGGAGTTTGTGCTGTTGTTTATGCTGCAGTTTTATTAATTCTAAAAGGAATAAAAAAAGAGGAAATCGAGTTTTTTAGAAACTTATTTGAGATTTAAATTTATAATATGCCCCTTTGACAGTATTTATAATATCACCTTTTGAGCAATCAAATTTTCTTGAAGCTCCTTTATATTTACATCCCCGGGATTTACTCCATGTTTTATTGCCAAAGCCGCAGCAGTGCCAGCTGCTTGACCTGTCGCCATACAACATGGTATTTCTCTTACCAAATCAAGCACTTCATGCGATACCGATATGCATCTGCCTGCAAATAATATATTATCAACACCCTTGGGAATTAAACAGCGATAAGGTATTGAAATTGACTCGTATTCCTTAGAGAACATGTTGCGCGCTCTCGCAATAGAATCTTCAAAACTTTTATCCCAAAAATCCTCTTTCCTTAACGCGTACTCGCCTATAATTCTTCTGGATTCCCTGCACCCAATTTGAGGCGCTGTATCCTCTAAATACGAATCTTCGAATCCCGATAATGACTTGACTGCATCTACAATCTTTCTAACTATCTCTCTACCTTTTATTTCTGCATAAGTTAAATCTTCTACATCCGTTACGTCAATATTTTTGATAAAAAAAGCATCAAACCAAATTTCTGATTTGTTTAACGTTGCTAACCAGCCATACTGTAAATTTACGTCTATATTGCTATCATTCACTTGGATTAAATCCTTTATTCTTTTCGGATTTTCCTTAAAGAACTCTTTTGCTTTTTCGACATTAACATTTCCCAATCGAAACGTTAAGGTTACCGGTAACAATTTGTCTCTATCTAACTTCTCGTAAGGGATATTGCACCATTCTGCTGAATCGCCATCACCGGTTGTATCTATAAAGATTCTACCTTTTATGACATTCCTGCCTGATTTGCTTTCGGTGATAACGTATTCTGCTTGTTTGCGGTTACGAATCATTGAGGTAGCCAATGTATGAAAATAAATTTTTATGCTGTTTTTAGTTGCAAGCTGATCAAATAGGTATTTCATGGCTTCGGGCTCAAAGACAACACCTTCCGGCACAAGGCTTGCAGCGTTCATAGCTTGGAGTTCGTTGATAACTTCCTGGCAAAATCCTCTGATAATCTGTTTTCTTCCATCGGTTAAACCGCATAATAAGATTACCCATCCTCCAGTAGCTTGACCACCTAAATAGCCATATTGCTCTATCAAAGTAACATCAGCGCCCATTTTCGCTGCTGAAACTGCCGCACTTATTCCCACAGGACCCCCACCTAAAACTACTACATCCGAAGAATGGATAATTGGTACTTCTTTTCCTTCCTCAAATATGGTTTTCATCTAAACGAGACATTACATCCTTAACTTCAATAATGTAGAGCAAGTGGTTCTTTCTTAGGGGCCAGTCTCCATGTGATCTACAATTCCGAGCCCAATCACAAAGTCCTCCTTCTTGTTCGAGATTAACATTTTCTTGAATTACTTCACGGTATTCAAATTTTTCATAAAATCCCCTGGCCACAGTGTTCTCTTTATCGACATGCAATGAAAACGTATCTAAATGAGGATTAACTTTGAGACCTTGTTTCCAGTGTTTTATAAGCAGTTGCATGCCAAAACCCTTTTTATGAAATCTGCTATCCACATATAAGCAGTGTAAGTGATAATTAAGCCCAATAAGGCGAGAGAGGGAAAAAGCAATTGCTTCGCCCTCCAGTTCGCAGATTGTCCAATCGAGTGCTGAATCGCCATGCCATGTATAAGGACTTTCGTCAAGACGTATTGATTGATTACCCGGCATATATCCATCAGGATAATACGGTAAAAATGACGATTTGATAATTCCGATCATCCGAGAAAAATCTGAAGGATTAGCCTCGCGATATTTAACCGATTTTGTACTCCACATTTTGTTGAGTCCTAATATTATTTCGCCTACTATCCAAGAGAGATTTCTCCTTCATAAACTTACCTCCCTTTCGTTCCACTCAAGGAACATCCCGATGATACTCCCGCTTCTCAGTTTCCTGACAAATGCCCCATATGACTCGTGTTATAGGCCCTTTCAATTATCCGCTCCACCTCATCGCTCAGAGGAGTTCTGGGTCTTCTTTTCCTATTCGAGCACGGGATATTCTCCAGTTTCAATTTATCTTTTGCCTATAATACTTCAACTAATTCAATGAAAACGCCGTCTGGGTCGCGACAGAAAGCGACCTTAGCGTAACCGTCAGGTGAAACAACCGGGGGACTGTTAAACCTAATTCCTTTCTCTGATAGTCGTGTATATTCTTTGTCAACATCCTCTACCGTAAAAGCGACGTGCGAACATCCAATATTACAAATCTGAGCATTATAGGGAGCTTCTTGTGGATGGGACATATATTTTAAAAGCTCCACCATCGTTCCATCATCAGCCACTAATTTAATCATCCATAATTTTACACCAGACAATCCAGAAATTTTATCTATATATTCTCCTTCTTCTTTAAAATCTTTTACCACCTTCAAACCCAGAAGGTCACGATAAAACTCCAGTGACCATTCCATATTACTGACAACTATCCCGGTATGACGAATAGCTTTCATTATTTTTCACCTTCTTCATTTATAACTTCTTGAAAAGATTCATCTAGTACTACAATCCCTTCAATCAAAGCTTCATCCGGTATAGTTAATGGTGGTCCAATTTTTATGGCTTCCCTTCCAGTATGAACGACCAATAAACCTTTTTGCATGGCTCTTTCACATACCTTGCTGGCAAATAAACCATCAGGCTCACGAGTTTCTGGATTTGTGATAATAATGCCTGCTAATAACCCTTTGCCGAGAATAAAAGAAATACGATCTGGAAACTTGTCTTTGAGTTTATTTAAATTATGATGCAAAATCTTCCCTTTTCGTTCAGATTCTGCTATAAGATTCATTGCTTCTATCGCATTTAAATTCGCTAACGCCGCAGTACAGCAAAGCGGATTGCCAGAATGTGTACTGCTCATTGAACCAAATTCTGGTAAATCCATTATTTCTCGCCTTCCAACTACTGCCGATAATGGTAAGCCCCCACTTAATGCCTTTCCAATGCAGATCAAATCAGGCTCGACATCATAATGCTGATATACAAATAACCTCCCACTTCTTCCAAAGCCCCCCTGGATTTCATCAAATGTTAATAAGATCTCATGCTCTCTTGCAAACGCAGCAAGTGCTTGAATATATGCTTTTGGATAGAAAATCGCACCCCAACCCTGGTAGGATTCTATCATGAATCCGCAAATATCATCAAAGTTCGCTCTATTTTTACGCAACATTTCAATATCTCTTTGAAAATGCTCACCCCAATCATATGAGTCTCCTATTGACTCATCTACTAACCAAGGGTAGGGGAAAGGAAGGTGATAAATGTTTGGGTCCTTATACCCAATCCAAGCTGATGAGTCGGGGTCTCCTCTCAACATCTCTGCGCACATGGTGCGACCATGCATGCTACCATGAAATGAAATGATCCCAATCTTAGAAGATCTGATTGTTTGACCATGCATCCGCATTAATTTGACTGCGCATTCTGTAGCTTCGGTGCCCGCGGACAATAAGAATGCTTTTTCACAAAAATTGGGAGTTATCTCAATTAATTTCTTTAAAAATTGTGCACGACCTTCATGAGCAAAAGTGTAGGTATGAAGCAATTTTTGATTGATTTTCTCTTGCAATGCTGAGGTAATTATCGGATTTGCATGTCCTGAATTTGTCAAAAATATAGTAGAAGTAAAATCAATCCAACAATTTCCATACTTATCAAACACCTGAAAATCCTCTGCGCGATCCCATACCACGGGCAACTGCCCATGCATAGACCTCGACTCGTATTTTTCTAAGTCTCTAAATATGGAGGTAGATTCAGGGACAGGAATCTCTGTCTTTATTTGGCGAAATTGTGTCTTCACAGTAGGAACCTTCTTTGGTATAAGTGGTATTATATATCCGGACATTTCTTTATCTCCTTGTTGGAAAATTCTTCTTTAAATATTCATGTACTGGATTCTTTTGTTTGTGTAAAAGAAATTCGATGAAATCAAAATCCTCTGGTCGGTCCAACTCTCCAACATCCGGCGTGACAAAAGAGAGTATTTTTGGTCCATGAAGACTTCCAAGATTATTCACCGTTTGACTCTTTATTATATCTACATACCCATTGGGATGATAAACCGGAGGAAACGCTTGCCGAGGTAGATTATAATATTCAGGTCTGGGATCATCTGGAAACATTCCTACAAAGAAGTTATCTTTAATTTCAAAGAGTTTGTAAGGCGATTCTCGTGTTTCATGGGCAGAACGGAGAGCCGTTGCCGCCTTATTTTGGATAATCTTTTCAATCGCAGCATCAATTAGAGCAGGGTCTCTAAGCGGTGTAGGAGGTGGAAGCATAACTATATATTCCGGTTGATTTCCTTCATGAGTTTGGAACCAATCAAGTGCATGTCGAATATATTCAATATCAAGTGAAGTGTCTTTGGAAATTTCTTTTGGACGGAGAAAGGGGATCTCTGCACCGTATGAACGGGCTATTTCTGCAAATTCTTGTGAATCCGTTGAAACTATGGTTCGTCGAATTTTAGAAGAAAGTCTTGACGCAATTATTGAGTATGCAATTAAAGGATAACCAGCTAAGAGTTTAATGTTCTTTTTTGGTACTCCCTTACTTCCACTTCTTGCGGGGATAATACTTACGATTCTTGCTATCATTGTATGCCTCCAGGGCAAAAAGCGTTTATTCTGATGTTTTTCTCTGTCCAATAGGTAGCTAAGTATCTTCTCAGTCCAATAAGTTCACCCCTTAAAAATAGTATGGTACTATAATACGCTTCTTTCTCGCTAATGTTTTTAGCTCCCTTAGAGGCGGTCTCACTATTGGTTTTGACAGCAAAAATTTTCCTTCTTTTTTGATTTATGGCATTATACATCTTTTTTTTTCTTCCAAATTTGGTTTGTTGGACAGCCTCTCTGGTCCCATTATTCATCTTTTTTTCCCTCCTGTCCATTGTAATCTTGTCATACATTAAACCCCCTTAGCTAACCAACCCCCATCAACAAACAAATCTTGACCGGTTATATATTTTGAAGCATCAGATGCTAAAAATATTGCAGGACCGACTAAATCTTCCGGTTCACCCCAACGGTTAAACATAATACGTTCTAATCTTTCTTTGTATAACTCGGGGTCATTATAGCTCTTTATTGTCATATCCGTTTTGATGTAGCCGGGACAAAGGTTGTTGACACGTATGTTATACTTAGCCAAATCTTTCGCAAGTGCCTTTGTCAACTGCTTAAGCCCCCCTTTAGACGCCGCGTATGCGGGATTATTTGCGAATCCTAACTCCGCCCCTAAACTTGTAATATTTATTATAGCCCCTTCCCGACACTCAATCATATGCTGACTAACTAATTGGCTTAATCTAAAGGCTGCTTTTAAGTTAACCTCGTATGTTTTATCCCATGCATCTTCAGAATAACTCTCGCTTGGTTCTGATATTGATATGCCTGCATTGTTTACGAGAATATCAATCTTCTTTTCTTGTGTAATCACCTGACCAACTATCGCTCTCAGGTTTGCAATATTTGTAATATCTGCAATAACAGGTCTTGCATTTTCATTATTGATTTCTTTGATGGTATCTAAAAGATTGTCTTGTAGAATATCAACCAAATAAACAATGGCGCCACATTCTGAAAAACCAAAAGCAATCGCCTTTCCGTTGCCACGTGCAGCACCTGTAACAATAGCAATCTTCCCTTTTAAGGAAAATAATGACTCAAGTAATTCGGATTGCATACTTTATCCCTCCATTTCGGACGAAAAAAATAGTGCTGACGCATCTTACTTTTTCCCAATAATAGCAATGGCTCCTCATAGTTCTGACTTGGATAAACTTAAAGAGTGTCCACTCTCCTAAGTTTTTTCTTAATTTCTTTTTCCTTTGCTGTAATCTTTTTTTTACCGTCTCCAAGAGCAACCTCAATAGTTCTAATATATCGAACGAGACGATAAAACCCCATTATCTCTACTGATGCTGCTTGATCAGAACCATACATAGCTCGGTCAAGAGTAATGTGCCGTTCAACTGATGTCGCTCCTAACGCTACGGCAGCAACAGAGGTTATTAATCCTACTTCATGACCGCTATATCCAACTTTACAACCAAACTTTTCACGTAACACGGGGATCATTTTTAGATTGGCATCTTCATCTTTCATTGGGTACGTAGAGTTAGTATGCATAAGTTCAAAAGGACAGTTGGCATCTTTAAAAATTTGAACAGCTTTTTCTATCTCTTCCATTGTGCTCATACCTGTGGAAATGAAGGTGTGTTTTTTTCCCTCAGCGACCATCTCTAACAATTCTCTGTGTGTAAGCATAGCAGAGGCTATCTTATTATATTTAAGATTGTACTGCCTTAAGAACTTCTGGCTATCTAAATCCCATGCAGACGCAAACCAATAAACGCCTTTTTCTCTACAATATTTATCTATTTCATCATACTCTTCCTTGCCAAATTCAAGCCCATATTTCTGGTCTCTGTTAGTGTCGCCCCATGGACTTTCTCGCGGCTTGTCCAACTCCTCTTTTGAATATACCTTTTCTACCGTCCTTTTCTGAAATTTCACTGCATCCGCGCCCGCGAAGATTGCTCCGTCAATCAGCTTCTTTGCTATTTCTAAATCCCCATTATGATTTATCCCTATTTCCGCTATTACAAATACCTTCATGGTTCTACTCCTTCTATATTTTATATGTAGTAGGATTACTACTATTTAAATGTAATAGCATATCACAAAATTCCCGGACTGCACCATGACCACCTTTCTTTGTAGTAACAATATCAGCAACTTCTAACACCTTATTAGCTGAATCAGCCACAGCAACTCCTATACCCGAATTCTGAATACATTCTATGTCATTAACGTCATTTCCTATATATGCAACATTCTCAAATTTCAATTTCTTCTGTTCTATAATTCCCTTAAGTGCCTCTAATTTATCATCTATTCCGGTCAGATGCTCAATGTGTAATTTCTCGCATCGAGCCTTGACTACTTTACTTGTTTCTTTTGATATAACTATTATACCAACATCTTTCTTTTCTTTTCTCAGCATTTTAATGCCAAGACTATCGCTTCTATCGCAGATAACCATCTCTTTTCCATCTTCATCAATGAAAACTTTGTTATCCGTCAGAACCCCGTCAAAATCCATAGCCAACAATTTTATTTTTTTCAACTTTTCTTCAATGTTTTTCATAGAATAGCTCACTCTCCACAATACTACAAATAATATGTCCTATCGTTATATG
>JAGMCN010000181.1 GCA_023129235.1 Caldifarciminota bacterium
AGTCTCCCAGAGTCTCAATTTTAGCATTTCTCAAGCAGTTTGCAGATCTAACTGACAGTTCAAGGTCAGAAATTTTTATTGCAAGTATTCTACGAAGTTCACGCTCACGTTCATCCATCTCACGGAGACGCTTGAATTCCTTTTCTTTTTTCAAAAGATAAAATGGATTGAAATAATCACGAAGAATCATACTGCCTAAAGCAACTGCATCCTCAGGGCTCATTTCGCCGTTAGTCCAAATCTCAAAAATTAGCTTATCATAATCCGTACGTCTTTCTACACGTGTGGGCTCTACCTTATAGTTTACACGAACAACCGGCGAATAAAAGGCATCTATAAATATTGTCCCAAGAGGTGCATCTTTTTCTTTTAATACTTCACTCAGTACATACCCTCTACCTGAAGTTACAGTGAATTCCATCGTAAATCCCTTTATATCACCTGTCACTGTCAATATATGTTGTCGTGGGTTTGCTATTTTACAACCGCCATCCGTTTCAATATCAGAAGCTTTCACTTCTTTCTTTTTCCTGACTTTAAGATAAAGTGTTTTCTTGAGACTGTTTGATAACTTTACTCGTACTTTCTTTAAATTAAGAACAATTTGTGAAATATCTTCATAAACTCCGGGAATTGTTGAAAACTCATGTAATATTCCATCTACACGCATTGATGAAATGGCACTACCTTGAATTGCTGACAAAAGAGTCCTTCGCATCGCATTCCCAAGTGTAATACCAAATCCAGGCTCAAGAGGAGAAAACAAAAACTTACCATAATCATCTTTTCTTTCTAAAATTTCTATCTTTTCTGGAATTTTAAAAGGCAAAACTTTCATCCCACCTCCTTTTTGTGGAAACTTAATTTATTAATTTCAAAAAAGTTGCTATTTTGAATAAAGTTCTATAATTAATTCTACTCGTATATCCGTAGGAATATCCTCTCGTCCTGGCAAGTTAAGCATTTCTACCTCAAAGTTAGAACGGTCAAGGGAGAGCCATCCTGGAACCTTCTGTTCCCGTTTCAATGTTTCTGTTATTACTGATAATTTTTGACTTTTTTCTTTTAAAGCTATTTTATCACCAGGTTTAACAAGATAAGATGATATATTAGTTTTTCGATTATTTACAAAGAAGTGTTCATGAGATACAAGTTGACGTGCAATTGCTCTTGAACTTGCAAATCCTGACCTATAAACTACATTATCAAGTCTTCGTTCTAAAAGTTGCAATAGAATCTCCCCTGTAATTCCTTTCTTGTGAACAGCGAGTTCGTAATATCTTCTAAATTGATGTTCTAAAAGCCCATAAATCCTTTTTGCCCCTTGTTTTTCTCTTAAATGGATTGCATATCCTGATGCACGTCTTCTCCTTTTCCTTGACACTTCGCCCGGAGGAGCTTCCCTATGTTCCATCACACACTTCTCTGTATTACAACGAATTCCCTTTAAAAATAACTTCTTTCTTTCCCGCCTACAAAGCCTACATACAGGTCCTCTATATCTTGCCATAATAAAATTCAAAAGTCAAAACGCAAATCTCAAAACTTTTACTTTTGCGATTTGAACTTTGCATTTTTACACTCTTCTTTGCTTTGGTGGACGACAACCATTATGAGGCAAAGGAGTTACATCCTTTATAATTGTAATTTTCAACCCGGTAGATTTAAGACTCCGAACAGCTGTATCACGGCCAGGTCCGGGACCTTTTAACCATACCTCTATATTTCTCATCCCAAGACTCATAGCCTCTTCGCCACATTTTCTTGCACATATCCCGGCAGCAAATGGAGTTCCTTTTTTTGTCCCCTTAAATCCAGATGTTCCACCTGAACCCCAAATTATACAGTTGCCAGAAGTATCGGTTACCGTCACAATTGTATTATTAAAAGTAGCATAGATATGAACTATTCCAGAAGGATCAACCCTTCTGATTCTCTTCTTGCGTTTTGCCATCCTTATCCTCCAAGAATTTGTCTATCCTTTCTTTCCTAAGCTTTTTTTCTTCTTAAGTGCAATAGCTCCTTTTGAGGGACCCTTTCTTGTTCGTGCATTTGTCTTTGTCCTTTGTCCTCTTACAGGAAGCCCAAGCTTGTGTCTGGTTCCTCTATAAGCACCGATACTAATGAGTCGCTTGATATTATTTGATATTTCAACCCGATATGCACCTTCAACCCGATAACTTTTTTCAATTTCCTTTCTTATTGCTTCTACTTCCTTCTCATTAAGGTCTTTCACTCTTTTGTCTCCAGGCACACCAGTCTTTTTGAGAATCGCAATAGAGGATGTCCTGCCAATTCCATAAATATAAGTAAGTGCCGTTTCAACCTGTTTACCAGATGGTAAATCTACTCCTGATATTCTTGCCATAATAAAATTCAAAAGTCAAAACACAAATCTCAAAACTTTTACTTTTGACTTTTGCACTTTGAACTTTCTTATCCTTGTCGTTGTTTGTGCTTTGGATTTTTGCAAACCACACGAACAACACCCCGACGCCTAACAATCTTACAGTTAGTACAAATTTTCTTTACACTCGCCCTTACTTTCATTTAAACCTATATATTATTCTTCCTCTTGTCAAGTCATAAGGTGTGAGTTCAAGTGATACTCGGTCGCCAGGAAGGATTCGTATAAAATGCATCCGCATCTTGCCACTGACATGTGCAACTACTTCATGCCCTGAATCAAGTTTCACTTTGAACTTCGCTCCTTTTAGACACTGAGTTATTGTTCCTTCTACTTTTATTCCCTTTTTTTCCATAAACTTTACTTGCAATTGTTTTTTGCTGTACAATAGACCTCTTCAATATCTGAATCAGCGTTAATAACTCTTAATTGCGATTGATAAAAATCAAGTAACGGCAAGGTATGTGTCTCATAAACTTTAATCCTATCACGAATCACAGACTCACAGTCATCCACTCGGTGCTCAAGCTTTACTCCACAATCATTGCATAACTCATCTTCCTGAGGTAGATTCGTTACAAGATTATAAACTCTTGCACACTTCGGGCAAATTCTCCTTGCAGAAAGTCTTTTCACGATTGTCTCCGTATCGCACTTAAGATAAATTACTTTGTCAATTTCAGTAATCTCTTTCAACCCATTTGCCTGCTCAACCGTTCTCGGAAAACCATCTAAAATAAAACCTTCATATTCTGAATTATCAACATTATCTACCCTATTCCTGATAAGTTCAAGTATAAGTTCATCTGGCACAAGCGCACCACTCTCAACATAGCTACGAACCTTTTTGCCGAGTTCACTTTCTTTTTTAATCTCTTCTCTTAATATATCACCTATACTAATAAAGTCAAGATTAAATTCTTTTGCTATTCTATTTCCTTGTGTTCCTTTCCCACTTCCAGGCGGTCCCAGAAATATTATTTTCGGTTTTCGGTTTTCGGTTTTCGGTTCTACCATCTTCTTCCTTTAACTTTCCCTTTCTTGATAAACCCCTCATAATGTCGCATAGTCAAATGTGCTTCAATTTGCCGAACCGTATCAAGTGCTACTCCAACAACTATTATAATACTTGTGCCCCCAAAAGAAAATGGTATACGCAACCCGATTGTCAAATATATTGGAATTATAGCAACGGCAGCAAACATTAATGCTCCGGGAAGTGTTATCCTTGAGAGCACTTTATCAATATAACTTGCTGTTGAAGCTCCGGGTCTTATTCCTGGGATAAATCCTCCGTATCGTTTCATATTTTCTGCCATATCCGTTGGATTAATCACTACTGATGTGTAAAAATAAGCAAAGAAAACAATTAAGGTTGCGTAAACAATAGTATATATAAGTTGTCCTGGCTTGAAAAACTCAGCCATATATTCTGCAATTAAACTACCTGAAAAAAACCGTGCTATAGTCCCGGGAAACATCAAAATTGAACTTGCAAATATAATTGGTATTACTCCAGCTGAATTTACATTTAATGGTATATGGGTACTTCTACCGCCATAAATTTTTCTTCCTACTACTCTTTGTGCATATTGGACTGGTATTCTGCGCTGTGCCTGTGTTATCAAAACAACTCCTGCAATTATAAGAACCATTATAACAATAAAAACTCCAATTGCTGGCATTCCAAGCGCCCCTGTTCTTGCCATTCTAAATGTATTAAGTCCATCCGTCGGAAAACGTGCTACTATTCCAATCATTATTATCAGAGATATTCCATTTCCTATTCCATGAGCCGTTATTAGCTCACCAAGCCACATTATCGCTATTGTCCCTGTTACAAGTGTAAGTACTGTAATAAGCTTGAAACTAAACCCTGGATTCGGAACTACCGGCTCACCACGAGCTCCTGTTAAGGATTCAAGGAAAACTGCTATCCCAAGCGACTGAACTATACCGATTCCTACTGTAAGATACCTTGAATATTGATTTATTTTTCTTCTTCCCTCTTCTCCTTCACGTTGGAGTTTCTGGAGTCCTGGAATTGCTGCTCCTAACAACTGAAAAATAATTGATGCTGATATATAAGGCATTATCCCGAGTCCAAATATTGTTCCCCGAGATAAATTTCCTCCCACGAACATATCATAAAGTCCCAGAATTGAACCCCTTGCCCGGTCAAAGAAACTCAGTAGCGCTGACGATGATATGCCGGGACACGGAATATGAGACCCAATACGATAAACTATAAATATAGCAAGGGTAAAAAGTATCTTATTCCTTAAATCTGGAATCTTGAATGCATCTCTTATCTTCTGAAACATTGTTCGTTATTCATTAATCGTATGACCCTTTTTCCAATCAACGATTTCTGTCTTTCCTCCTGCCTTTTCTATTTTTTTCTTAGCATTTTCACTGAATTTATGTACTTTAACTGTAAAAGACTTCGTAATCTCACCATCTCCCAAAACCTTAATAGGTAATCGTTTCTTTGTAATACCTTTCTCCTTCAGAAATATTGGGTCAATTACACTCTTTGCTCTAAATCTTTCAAGAATACCGACATTTACAGTTTCATACTCTTTTCTACAGGGGTTCTTAAATCCTCGTTTTGGAATTCTGCGGATAAGAGGTGTCTGTCCTCCTTCAAAACTTGCTCGCTTTCTACTTCCGGACCTTGAAAGTTGTCCCTTTGTTCCTCTTCCTGCCGTTTTTCCATGTCCACTTGCTTCTCCTCTACCTACTCTCTTTCTCTTTTTCTGTTGAGGAGCCTTCAAATTACTTAAAATATATCCCCCTTCTTTCATTCTTTAACTCTTACTTTAAAAGAATTTTGGCGACTTAAGCTATTTTTCTTTTACTTCATCCACCGCTACAAGTTCTTTTACCTTTTTAATCATACCACGAATATTTTGAGTATCCTTGTGAACCACAGAATGGTTTATCTTGCGGAGCCCAATCGCTTCTATTGTACGCTTCTTTCTCTGAGTGCTACCAATTACACTCCTTACCTGCGTAATTTTTAACTTTCTAATCTTCAAATCTTTAATCCTCTAATATTTAATCTGCACTCCTCTTAATTTTGCTACTTCTTCATGGGTTCTCAACTTTGAAAGTGCATCAATTGTTGCTTTTGCAAGATTTCCTGTATTATTTGACCCGAGCGACTTTGTGAGTGCGTCTCGCACCCCACCAAGCTCGAGTATATTCCGAACTGTATCACAAGCAATTATGCCTGTTCCGGAACTTGCTGGACGAATTAAAATCTTGGCTCCACTGCACTTCCCCATCACACGATGAGGAATAGTATTACCACGATGCTTAACTTGTATCATATTTTTCTCTGCTCTTTCTTTTGCTTTTCTGATTGCTTCTACAATCTCTTTTGCTTTTCCAAATCCTATTCCTACACAGGACTTTAAATCACCGACTGCAGAACAGGCAGATAATCTGAGCTTTCTTCCACCTTTTACAGTTTTTGCTACTCTTTTTATATTTAGTGTTCTTTCCTCAAATTCTGATTCTTCCATTTTATTCTTGACTTTTGCGTTTTGCATTTTAAAACTTCAGTCCACCTTCTCTTGCACCATCAGCAAGGGCTTTGACTCTTCCATGATATTTATATCCACTGCGGTCAAAAGCGATTGTCTTTATCTTCTTTTTCTTGGCAAGTTCAGCCAACTTTTTACCACATTCCTTGCTCTTTTCAGTTTTCGTCCCTTTCTTGACTCCCAAAGAATTCGCAGATACAAGAGTATTATGCTTCATATCATTAACAAGCTGAACATATATATACTTCAAGCTCCTGTAAACTACAAGTCTTGGACGCTTAACAGTGCCCAAGATTTTGTTTCTTATTCTTTTATGCCTACGCGCCCGCTCCATAACCTGCCTTTTTGCCGGCTTTCCTTCTTATGAATTCTCCTTCATACCTTATACCTTTTCCTTTATAAGGCTCGGGTGGCTTGAAGGCTCTTATTGTAGCAGCTGTATTGCCGACAAGTTGTTTGTCTATTCCCTTAACCACAATCTTATGAGCATCCGGGGTGTTTATTTCTATTCCTTCCGGAGCTACGAATTCAACTGGATTTGCATACCCAAGTCGCAAAATTAAGTTTTTATTCTCAATATTTACGCGATATCCCTTTCCCTCTATAATCATACTTTTCTCATAACCATTAGTTACCCCCAGTACCATATTATTAATAAGTGCTCTCATTGTTCCACACAAAGCTTCATTTGTCTTTGATTTTTCTCCGGAAGCTATTTTCACCTCAGTATTTTCCACGAGAACTTTTACCTGTGAAGGAACTATCTGTTCAAGCATACCCTTAGGTCCCTCAACTCGCACTTTATTTTCCTCAAATTTTACTTTAATCTTGTCAGAAATCTGAATTGGCAATTTACCTACTCTTCCCATTTTATTTATTAATCTACCAAATATGAGCTAAAATTTCACCACCTACTTTTGCCTGTTTTGCCTCACGAGAGGACAAAATACCTTGAGGAGTTGAAAGAATAGCAATTCCAATACCATCTTTAACTATCGGAATATCCTTGATTCCCGTATAGACTCTTCTTCCAGGTTTACTAATTCTTTCAAGTCCTTGAATTACTGGTTTGGATTTCAGAGATATTTTAATAATTCCCTGTTTCTTATCTGATTTAGATTTATAATCTTTTATATATCCTTCTCTTTTAAGGACATCAGCAATCCCAAGTTTCATAAGTGATGCAGGTAACTCTACTTCCTTATGCTCTGC
>JAGMCN010000182.1 GCA_023129235.1 Caldifarciminota bacterium
GGAGGACTGTAATCATAAAGCTGTCTTGTCGCAGGGTCAATGGTGCCATCAGACTTTTTCCCTTTGAATGCCAGAATGTCGGACATTGGGTATCCAGGTTCAACTTCATAACACGACTTCCCTGCTACCACCCAAAGATTAGGAGTTGCAACACTTGAATCCTCAATAATAGAATATAGATAGTCATCTGTAGGAAACTCATCATAGAGCATTTTACCATAAGCCCGTGTCCAATTAGGAAAACCACTATCTGCAGTCACACTCATTACCAATGCATCGGAAAGACCTCCACAAGGAGCTGGCCTGCTAATCCCCTCAACATTTCCAGCAACCAGATAGTCTCCTCCATCATTGGTAATAGAATATGCGTAGTCAGCAAGGGGTCCCGTTTGATCAAACCCACAATACCTATATCCCCATACCTTACTGCCATCACTGGCTTTTATCTTGAATATCAGAATATCTGCAAGGTCTTCCGGTGCTATCCCAGGACTGGTATATCCTGTTACCACATAATAAGTCGTATCCTCATCATAGTCCACAATAACGGAGCGACCATAGTCATCTCCTTCATACAGAGGACCAAAGACTCTTGACCAGATTACACTTCCATCAGCAATGCTTAACTTAGTAACCAGGACATCCAGTCCACCCAGAGGACCCATATTTGTATGTCCAACAACCACATATGCTTTATCAACAGTGTCACAAGCAATAGAATAAGCGGTATCGTTGTAAGATTCTTCACCGAATCTATCGTATGCCTTTGCCCACGGTGTCTGTCCTATTAACATCAATAAAATACTTATACTTATCATTTTTCCTCCTTTACTAAAGACAATGACTCCTGCAAAATTCTATATATTTCACAAACAATGGGGTTCCAACCCTCTATATTTTAGACTTCCCTCCTTTCGTTAAATCTTTCGTAGCTTACAGGACTCATTAAAAACAACAAAGCTTAATATGTTAATTATACTATATCTACATTCTCTGGATGTCAAGAAAAAAAGAACCACTGTTATTTTTCAGGAACTTCAAGAAATTTTCCGAAACTTACCTATATTTCTTATGATAAAAACAAGAGACTAATCCTTCAAATATCCTTGATATATTTGCTTCCAACCTTCCCTGTTATACTAATTGTTTGGTGATTGCCAAGCAAAGAATCGTAAAAATGCTTTATTGGTGTAAAGTATTTTGAGAGTTTTTTATTTGACAAGTGGAGAGAAGTAATTTATGATGAGGGCATAATTCATTTTTGCTTCAAGAGAGGTTCAGAGAGGTATCCAAAGGCAATGGAATCCTTTGCTGTCGTGCAGAATGATAAATTGGTTGTCGGTATTTAGAGTTTAATTTTATATGACGGTTATTGAAAGAATTTTATCTAATAAAGTCGGACGAGAAGTTCATGCTGGAGAGAGAATTTGGGTTCCGCTTGATTTAGTAACAATGCGGGATTTTGGCGGTCCTAATGCAATTTTAGAATATAAGGAAAATTTTGGTGATGCTTCTTTATTTGACCCAAACAAAGTGGCAATAACCTTTGATTTGCATATACCTCCGAGAAATGAAAAGGTAGCACGTAATCAACAAATTTGCCGTGAATTTGCAAAAGCTACTGGAGCAAGATTATTTGATATAAATCAAGGAATTGGACAGCATATTTTATGGGAACACGGAATGGTGCAAGAAGGAGATGCTATAATTGGAACTGACTCCCATATGAACCTTTTGGGAGCTTTTGGAGCGTTTGCAAGTGGAGTTGGAACTACTGATATTGTAGCTGGAATGAGATATGGCAAGTTCTGGTACCGTGTCCCAAAAACTATAAAAATTAAGCTTCGTGGGAAATTAAAGAAGTTTGTTGGTGCAAAAGATGTAATACTCTGGGTGCTGAAAAACTTAGGCACTGATGGAGCAATAAATAGAGCAGTTGAGTTTAACGGAGATATAATTGAGCCAATAGGTATTACAGGACGAATTACCTTGGCATCAATGGTAACAGAGCTTTCAGGCGAGATTGGGTTTTTTGAGAGTAATGGAGAGGGTGAGTATAAAAAGGTATATGAATTTGATGTTTCAGACATTTCACCACAGATTGCTTGTCCGCATTCACCAAATAATGTAAAAGATGTTAAAAATGTTGCAGGCACTCCTATAGACCAAGTATTTATAGGAAGTTGCACCAATGGGAGATATGAGGATTTAGAGCAAGCTGCTAAGATTCTTGAAGGCAGGAAAGTAAAGACGAGATTAATAGTAGTTCCTGCAAGCACGAAAGTTGCACAAGAAGCCTTGAAACACGGACTTTACGAGATATTTTTTGATGTTGGGGCAGTTGTAGTGAATCCTGGTTGTTCCTTATGTACTACCGGACATCCGGGAATACTTGCTCCTGGCGAACGTATGGTTTCCACTTCAAATCGCAATTTTATTGGGAAGCTTGGTAAGGGAGGAGAGATATGGCTTGCATCACCACAAACAGCAGCTGCATCAGCGATTAGAGGAGAAATCACAGAACCGGGAACATTATGATAAAAGGAAAAGTTTGGAAGTTTGGTGATAATATAGACACAGACCAGATATATCCGGGAAAATATCTACCTCTTACTGATAAAAAAGAGATGGCACGACATTCAATGGAAGGAGTCCCTGAAGCAGAGAAATTCATAAAAAATGTGAAACCAGGTGATATAATGGTTGTAGGTAAAAACTTTGGATGTGGGAGCAGTAGAGAACACGCAGTCGTAACGATTAAAGGAGTAGGGATAGGATGTATAATCGCAGAGTCTTTTGCAAGTATATTTTATCGGAATGCAATAAATCTTGGTTTGCCTGTTATTGAGTGTCCTGATGTAAAACTAATTAAAGAAGGCGATTATATTGTCGTGGACCCGGCTAAGGGAGAAATAATAAATCCTGATAAGAACGAAAACTATAAAGGACTTCCTTTATCCGGGCTTGAGCTTGAAATCATAAAAACAGAAGGACTGCTTAATTATTTAAAGAAACACGGATGATAGATAAGAGCTATATAGAGAAAGAGTTTTTGGAGCTTCAGAAGATAAAAAACAAGTCTTTTGAAAAAGGGGTAATAAAGGTATGGATTTTGGGATGCAAAAAAGGAGGATGGGAACGGATAGATGATATTCCATTTACCCTTCTTATACCAACAGAAATATCTTTAATTGAGCACACTCGGAGAGTTACACAAATGGCTATTTCTATTGCCGAGAAAAGAAAAGATTTGGATATGGATATTTTAATTGCAGGTGCTTTGACTCATGATGTAGGCAAGCTTCTTGAATATACTCGGGGAAACGCGGATAAACACGGATGCAGACACAGAGGGACACGAAAAGTTATAAAATCAGAGCTTGGGAAACGAGTCCGTCATCCAGTTTCAGGATATGAGCTCGCTCTTATCGCTGGACTTCCTCAAGAGGTAGCTCATATCATATTTGCTCATTCGCACGAGGGAGATAAAATTGAGAGAAGCCCTGAAGCAATTGTAGTTCATCACTGTGACTTTATTGAGTTTGAGATAGCAAAAACAATTTAACGATTAAGAAAGGGAGGAAAGAATGGAAATAGATACAAAAGTTGTGCATGGGGGTCAGCATCCTGACCCAAGTACTGGGGCTGTTTCGCAACCCATATATCAAACTTCTACTTTTGCTTTTAAGGATGCTAACCACGGTGCAAGACTATTTAAAAAAGAAGAGAAGGGTTATATTTATACCAGACTTGGAAATCCTAATATAGACCTTCTTGCCCAAAAACTTGCAGTATTAGAAGGTGCTGAGGCAGGACTTGTTTTTTCATCCGGGAGTGCAGCAATATTTGGAATTATGTTTTGCATTGCTGGCAAAG
>JAGMCN010000183.1 GCA_023129235.1 Caldifarciminota bacterium
GCCGGAGATGAAACCTACATCAAGGTAAAAGGCAAACATCATTACACCTTTTTCTTTATCTCAGCTGAAAGCAGAAAGATTACTGCTTATCATGTTGCTGATAGCAGAGATACTCTACCGGCAGTTGTTGCAATGCAAGAGGCAATCAGAACTGCCAAACCAGGTCAAGAGATTACTCTAATAAGCGATGGTAACCCTTCCTATCCAGCTGGTATCCATTTTATCAATCAGAGTCATCAACCTCACTTAAGCCATAAGAAAGTAATTGGTCTGCAGAACCTTGATACTGAGTCAGAGACCTATAGACCTTTCAAGGAGATTAGCGAACGACTCAATCGCACCTATAAGTTTCACACCAGAGCTGCCTGCGGGTTCAATTCCTTCAATGGTGCAGTAGCCTTAACGACCCTTTTTGTTACCCACTACAACTTCTTAAGACCACATACTTCTCTGGGCTATAAGACACCAATCCAGTTAGAGGAATTAGAGGGTGTTTCCACTCTCCAGGGTAAGTGGGCAAGAGTTGTTCAGATGGCTACTAACTCCATACCTGGCTGATTCCTTTAATAGCAAAGATATTGTCATTGAGGTTATTGAAACTTGCGAGGAACTTCCTTGTTCTTTTTTAGGAAATTATCTGTGTCCGTTCCAGTTTCAATAATCTCTCTGTCAGTTATCTCTATCTTTTTAAATTTTCAAAGAGCAAGTTTACTTCATTGGGAGTAAAATACTCCCAATTATCTTTCATAATTCTTTCATTTTATTTTTGACAGTACCTTACTTGAATCGATCCTATAAATCCTGGCCTAAAATTACTCTGGAAAGGTTGGAATAATTTCGCGAAATAACGTAGTATTCTTTCAATCTTAAGCTCTTCGCCACTCTTTGGAGATAGTTTACATCAAATTCGGTTGCTTTTTGCTTTGCCTCAAAACCAAGTTTCTCTTCCAGAATAAAATCAACTTCTGAGCCCTTGTAGCGCTGGTAATAAGATAAGAAGCCATATTTTCTTAGATTGTTAAACACGAAATTTTCGAAAAGGCCGCCCGCCGAGACCTTCCCTAAATAATTCAAAAGCCCACAATCACAAAAATATACTTTTTTAGCTCCTCTTACTTCACCATTCCTGCTGTGAACAAAAGGAGCGACCAAAAATATAAAGTATGTTTTTTCTAAAAAATTCATATACGAATAAACTGTCTCGCGCGAAATACCGATTTCAGAAGAGATTTTACTTATATCAATCTTTGAGCCAACCCGTTGGGTAAGCAATAAGATTAAATCGCGCAATCTGCCAAGTTCTTTAAAATCACTCAGTGTTCGCACATCCTTCTCAAAATATGAAGTAAAGGTATCCCCCAACAGTTGCCTTTTTATCTTGTGATCGGACTCCAAAACAACTGCTGGGAAACCCCCGAATTCAATATATTCTTCTAAAAATTTATGGTAGAGTTGATAAGAAATCTGGCTTTTCTGCTTTGCTTTCAATAAAAATCGAGAAGGGGTATTCC
>JAGMCN010000184.1 GCA_023129235.1 Caldifarciminota bacterium
GTTCTTTTACAGACATCTTTGATCTGTGCATAAGATACCTCCTTTTCATTAGGTAGCCCTACCTTATACCTAGTCAACCACAAAAGTCAAGTGTTTTTTGTGAATGCGAATTTGCTGTCTTGGGGTATTTGGAGCTAAAGCTTGATTTTAAGCAGGGTTATGACGGGAAATTATTTTAGTTGCGGAATTGCTGTGACGAAAGATATAATAACTGCGCATGCAGGATTAGGTTTGCTTGGAGAATTTGCAGCCGGTTTAAAATTATTGGAGCTAACGGACAGATATCTACCGGAGCCAGGCAGCGGAGCAGGATATAAAGCTCATGAGTACGTCTTTCCGCTGATTTTGATGCTCAATGGAGGCGGGAGAAGTTTGGAAGATCTCCGACAGATAAGAGAAGATAATGGACTTCGGAAGATTTTGCCTCTGAAAAGAGTTCCTTCCTCAGACGCTGTTGGAGATTGGCTGAGGAGAATGGGAGAGAAAGAAGGTCTTAGCGGGCTTGAGAAAGCAAATAAGATACTGCTAAAGCGGGCAATGAAATATGATGGGCTGAAGAAATATACACTGGATATAGATGCTACAGGCATTGTAGCGGAGAAAGAGTCAGCAAAGAAAACTTATGAAGGATTTAAGGGATATATGCCAATGACAGGTCATATAGCGGAAAATGGTTTGGTATTGGGAGACGAGTTCAGGGAAGGGAATGTGGGGCCTGCAGCCATGAATCTTGAATTTTTGAAGTACTGCATAAAACAAATGCCAAAAGCAAAGGAAATTGGAGCGGTTAGATCTGATAGCGCCGCATATCAAGCTGAGATTGTAAACTACTGCGAAGACAACAATATTTCATTTGCCATAGGAGCTGATTTAGACAAAGCAGTGTTGGAAGCTGTAAAAATAATTCCAAAAGAAGATTGGGAACCTTATCAGAACGGGCATATTGCAGAAACAGTTCATTGTATGAACAAAACTAAGAAAGCTTTTAGGCTCATAATAATACGGAGACCTTCTCAGAAGGAAATGTTTGCGTACGAAGACACTGGTAAAAAATATACTGCAATAGCCTCCAACAAGACAGAATCAGCAGAAGAGATTATAGAGTGGTACAATCAACGGGGAGAATGCAGTGAAAACAGGATAAAGGATCTGAAGATAGGATTTGGCATGGAAAGAATGCCTTGTGGACAGTTTGAGGCAAATGCTGTTTTCTTTAGAATAGGTGTTATGGCGTATAATATTTACAAATTGTTTGTTCTGCATGCTCTGGATAGGTCGTGGCATAAACATCAGGTACAAACAGTGCGATGGCGATTGTATCAAATAGCTGGAAAAATTGTGTATCATAGCGGACAAACCTTCTTGAAAGTGAGAAAGTCGTTATGCAGGATGTTCAAAGATATTCGTATAAAAATATGGGAATTTGCTAATACCTAAGACATGTTGCAAAAAACAGTATCTTTTCACTCTATACTAATAGGAGAGGTGTGTCTTAAATAGGCATTATGATCCCTGAATAGGCACAACAAACAAGAAAATGCCTGAAGAGAAATTGTTTTCTGTCCTCTGAGTTGTTTCTGAGGGCTGAAATAACAAAATTTGGAGATATGCTTAAATCAATATCGGATTTTGGGTGTTGACATAGTCCTTCTATTTTTGATAGGTTATGAA
>JAGMCN010000185.1 GCA_023129235.1 Caldifarciminota bacterium
TTACCTTGACCTCTTCTTTAATCTCTTCTTTAATCTCCTCTTTAAACTCCTCTTTAATCTGCTCCTCTTTTCTTCCTTCTTGAGAACGCGCATGGATCTCCACTTTTATCCTTTCCACAAACTCCTCTGAACCGAGAAATCCTCCCCGATGTAATGCCTTATGAAGGGTCTTCATCTCACAGGAAGGAACCTCTGCAACAAATTTCTGATAAGCTTTTCCCTTGAGACGGCCCAAAACTTCACGGATTTCATCTTGAAGGTCAAGCGTCCTCAACTTTCCATCTGCGCTAATCTCTGTATAAAGAGGATAGCTACTGTAATGGTAATCTTTAGGCTCACTAACCAGGTTTAACTTCTGTGCATTTAGATGTATATAACGTGTTAATCCTAACAGATTTGGTCCTTTTTCCACATATGTTGCCTTATACCTCTGATGAAAGACAGCTCCCTTCTTTTTGTAACGGCTATTATAATATTTAGTATATAATGTATTGAGGTTTTGCATAATCTCTGAGATATTTGCTCCGGCTTTCAATTCTATTAATAAATGCAGGTGGTTGGGCAGGAGAGTAAAAGCAAATAGTTTAAAGTTATTCTCTTCTTTGCTTTTATTTAATAACTCCAGATAAGTGCGATAATCTCTTTCATCATCAAATAGATTCTGCTCGTTCGCGCCTCTTGAGGTCACATAATATAATATATTTTCCATGGAGATTCTTGGTAGCCTTGGCATCTTGTTATTCTTTCCTTTTACCCTTGTTGTGCCTGGCACTTTCCATATTTTTCAAAAAAATAATGTTTATTAAACATACCTTATCCATCTTGTTTGAAATATTAACACATACCATTAGGTCTTGTCAAGTAAAATCTTACTTTTTTTTAATTTTTTTTAAAAAAAATTCTGCCGCCTAATGTAACTGTCCGATAATAGGGCGCTTAGACACATCAAAAAAAATGATGTTTTTTGCAATTTCCCCTCATTCTCCCACTCTGTGCCTGGCACTTTTCATATCTTTCAGCCATTTTCAACTCTGGTATCCACGAACCACACCACTGTCTGTCATCCCTTCGTTGTTTCACTCAGGATAAGTCTGAGAAGTGAAGCGATGAGCAAGGTCATTGCTATTTGTAGTGGTGTAGAGAAGTACAGATGACAGGGAAAGAGTCCAGGAAAAAAATGAAGAAAATTAAAAAAACTCACTATCCGGAAAATTGGCAGAAAAATGACCTTGACTTTCCCTCAGAAGTTAGTAATAATGATAGACGGGAAAATTGTGGGGGTGTATCTTGGCAGTCACAAATTTAGGGGAGAGATAAGTATGGGGTCTATAATAAGTACGCAAACCGTCGAAAAACATTTTGATTTAATAGCTAAAGATTACGATAAATGGAAGAAGAAGAATGCGTACTATTATGATAGCATCAAGTCATTGGTCAAGAAAGTTATTCGTCCTGGTAGTAAGGTTCTTGAAATTGGGTGTGCGACGGGAGAAGTCCTTGCTTCAAGCAAACCTGGCATAGGAGTCGGCATCGACCTCAGTTCAGAAATGGTGAGGCTTGCCAGGGAGAAGTTTCCTCAATACACTTTTATCTGCTCTTCTATAGAAAATTTTCAATATAAGGAAAAGTTTGACTATATCATAATGGTGGATGTTGTAGACCATATTTATGACATCATCAATGTTTTTGAAAGTGTATATAAATTCTGCCATCCGACGACAAAAATTATTTTGACCACGGTAAATCCATGGTGGGA
>JAGMCN010000186.1 GCA_023129235.1 Caldifarciminota bacterium
ATTTAACAAACCATTCTTTGTAAATCAATCTTGCCATCTCTTCCAAAATCTTAATCCTTTGCTCATTTAGCTCAATCAAATCATCATAAGCTGAAAGAATAGAGGCGATTTTGTGCTGGATGGGGAGAGGTGGAAGCTTTATTTTAAGATCATTGAAAAAGGTTGAGTTTAACGCAGGATATGCTGACCCTCCTGTATTAATTGAATATAAGTTTATCATTTCGTCTCTAATTAAATAGTAATAGAGATATCTTGAGTAGGCGATTTCGATTTGAGGACGTATAACAACAAATCCCGTCGATGCAATAAAGCCGTCGTAATTCTTCTTAACGAAAAAATAACTTTTATTTTCTGGTCTAACAGTAGAAATTATAATATCATTAGACTTAATTTTTCGTTGTGCTCTACTTGGCCTATCTGCTGTTGCAAATTCCTTCCAATCAAGAATTTCCCCCTCGTTAACCGAAGAAATATCAATATATCTAATAACATTCTCGTCAATACTATTTGTTGGGTTTATTTTTGCAATATTATCGAGCCTTATCTCTTGTAACTTCACAACCTCTTTCTCTGTCTTATTCTCAGTCTATGATTCAAAATCACGAAAATCACAGAAGTATTTGTGATTTGTGATTTATTTTTCATTACCTGCTTCTGATACCTGTCTTCCTTTTTCAGTTATCACATACCTTTGTTTACTACTTTGTGGTTTGTCAGAGATGGTCAGTTTCAAAAGTTCCTTCTTCACCAGAGGATAAATCTTCCTTTTATAATTCAAGTATGCATTTGACAAATTCAGGTGTTCCAATATTTCTTTCTTTGACCTTGGTAAATTGCAGAATTTCAAAATGGAGAACACTTGCTCACCAACTTGCTCACCAACTTGGGATGGACCTGGGACAACTTTTGTCCTATGTCTAACTTTAGCGCCAATCTCTTTTCTCCTGAAAATTACTACGAAATTTCCTGATATTTCTTCATATCCTGGGATAGAAAGTCCGTGCTCTTGCATTAGTCTATTCATCTTATCTATCCCTGTGCCCCAGCGCTCAATATATCTTGCTAAAAATAGAACTTCTGCAATGGCAGGATTTCTTAATACTGAGATATGCTTCTTAAAAAGGTCTTTCATCTTTATGCCTGAAGGCAATTCCCCTGGAGACCAGACCTCTATTCTATCATCAAAGACTGCCACATCAATGTGGCTGGAAATTCTGTAATCCCTGTGTGCTACTGCATTTGCTATTGCTTCCCGAATAGCAAGATATGGAAGTTCGTACCGCTCTTCTCTGCGGCCTGTTTGCGGATTTATCCAGGCAGACTTGCGAATATTTCGGAGGATGAAGTTCTCTGCATAATCTATTTGATTGAAGATATTGTCTTTTATTTCAATATGGTCAAGGATTCTGCCAGTCTTATCTATTCCTTCGAATAGTGCACATTTAACAATAGTATCAGAAAAGTACCTTTGAATTTCTTTGCCAAAAGCTATAAGCCCAGCAAAATTCAATTTATCTTGGGTAAGCAATCCAAGTTTACTTAAGATAACATTCCTGTTCTCGCTGAGATTAACCGGTAGATTTCTCTCTTCTTTCGCTTTTTTAAGAAACCATCTTAATGTTTTTACCGCGACTCCCTCCTTATATTCTTTTATTATGGTTTTGTCAAATCTATATGCTGGATTTTCTCTCTCATAGAGATATTTCTCAATTTCATATCTTGAAAGATAGACATCAGTTGTGCCTACACGTTTGTAAGATTTTCCTTTGTAAAAGTAAGGCTTTTCCGGGCTATTTTTCACCTCAACTACCAAGATATCTCTTTTATCTATCTTTTCTACGTAGACATTTGGATAAAGTCTTGGTTCTATTAAAGACAATATAGTTGTGGAAACCTTTTTCAAAGTACTATCAGTTATTTCCTGTCCGATTATTTTGCCTTTATCGGATATCCCAAAATAAAGCGTTCCTGTACTGCTGTTAGCAAATGCACAAAGGGACACTAATGCCTGCTTTAATTCAGCTGTGGATTTCTTAAGTTCTATCTTTTCCGATTCTCTAAATCTCATTTTGCGTTTTTCAGCTCCTCTTAAAAGCACAAAATTATTCAAGCTAAAATCTGTTTGATGTTCTTATCTATCTCCGGCTCAATCTTTCTTGCCTGTTGAGTTAATCTGTTCAATTCATCATTAAGCTCCGTCAATCTTTCCTCGAAATCGTATTCTGGCTCTGGCGGTAAAGCTACTCCAACATATCTTCCCGGTGTTAGTGAGTAATTGTTATCTTTTATTTCATCAAGAGTTGCTACTTTGCACAGTCCTTTTACGTCTTTATATTTACCTGCTCCCTTCTCGTTTCTGTACTTCCAGGCAATATTGGCAATTTTCTGAATTTGTTCATCTGTAAACTCATGGTGAGCACTGTCAATTTTGGTAAAGATATTCCTGGCATCTATAAGAAGAATTTTATCTCTACGGTTAGTTTTTGTCTTTGCTTTATCAAAAAACCAGAGTGTGCAGGATAAAGTTACTGTATAGAAGAACTTTGGACCAATTGATATCATTATATCCACAACACCTGATTCTATTAGTTTTTTCCTAATTTCCAGCTCAGAGCTTCTGGAATCAGAAGCAGCATTGGCCATAACAAATCCGGCTCTCCCTTTTTGGTTTAAACTATATAAGAATTGCTGAATCCAGATATAGTTGGCATTATCAGTGCGGGGCAAACCAAAAGAAAATCTCGGATCATCTTTTAATTTATCCATCTCAACGCCATTTACGTTAAATGGAGGATTGGCCATTACAAAGTCAAACCTTTGTTCTTTAAAAACATTTGCATAATAAGTGTTCGCATTTTTGATCTCGCCTTCAAGTCCATGAACGGCCAAGTTCATCTTACAAAGCCCTACAGTTGATTCTTCTTTCTCCTGACCATATATCATAATCTTTTTGCTTGCATCATTTCCTTTTTTCTGACGATGTCTTATAAAGTTAAAACTTTGAACAAACATGCCTCCAGAACCACAAGCAGGGTCAAAGACCCTTCCTCTAAAGGGTTCAATTACCTGCACAATAAGTTTTACAATGGGTGTGGGAGTAAAAAATTCTCCTCCTTTTCTCCCTTCAGACATGGCAAACTTGCCCAAGAAATATTCATAAATCTTTCCAAACTTATCACCTTCTATATCAAATTGGATTCCAGCGAAATTTCTTAAAAGCTCAACAAGAACGCTGTTATCTAATTTTGTAAATGACTTTGGGAGTGCCCCTTTTAAACTTGGATTTGTCTCCTCAATCACTTTCATTGCTTCATTAATTGCTCTACCGTAATTTTTATCCTCCGGAAGATTTAATAGATAACTATATCGTGCAATTTTGGGTAAATATATTATCCCCCGAGCTTGATAATCCTCCGGGGTAAGTGTTCTTTCCCGCATTTTCATAGCCCGACTATCTTCTCTGGCTCTGCCTTCCCTTAACCTCATGTCAACTTGTTGAAACTTAAAGTCAGCGAACCTCAAAAAAATTAAACCCAAGACTGGCTCTGCGTAATCTACTGCCCTCAACTTGGAATTTGCCCTCAACTTATCAGCGGCATCCCACAATCTCTGCTCTAATGTTTTCTCTTTCATACTCTTGCTAACTTCTCGTACCATTGGTGCGAGTTCTTCATTTTGTCTCAAATACAACTTTTCCTGTTCCTACATTGCCCTGAGAATCGGTTAGCTTTACGACAACGGTATGCTCACCTGATGAGAGTGAAGAAATAGTAAATTTGAAAGGTTCTTCCTTAGAATCAAGTATGTCATCTTCCGAAAAAATATCAATCCAATCTTTCGCATCAAGAGAATATTCAATCTTTGCGATCTCACTTGCATCATCCCGCGCAATGCCTTTTATTATGTGCGTTTGCATGGATTTCAACTCGCCCCCCTCCTTAATCCTCCCCCTCGAGGGGGGAGGAGATAGGTAGGTCAGCTCTTCCACTCTCGGAGGAGTATTATCAACAAGAAAAGGGTCTGTGATTTTCTCAGCTCTCTCTTCCTTATCGGGAGGATTATCGGGTGTGTCTCTTGCGACTACTTTAAGCAGATAGTATCCGTCAGGAAAGGTGACAGTATCCCAGCGATGGGAAGTT
>JAGMCN010000187.1 GCA_023129235.1 Caldifarciminota bacterium
AGTCGTTTCTCCTTTCTTATCCAGGTATTCTTTAAGCAGCCGCATCAAAAATGTTTTTCCAGATTGCCTTGGACCTATAATTAGAGAAATTTCCTTCTTATTTAGATGGTCCTTGAGCTCTCTTAGAAATTTCCTTTTTATTGTAGCCATAGTTCTATTATAGTCCGAGAATTCCATAAGTCAAGTTTAATTTTACTCGGGCTATTTTCAACATCTTTTCAATTAAACTCAATCCACCAGCGTTTCTCTTTCTCCAACTCTAAGTAGTCCATACTTCCCTTTAGGATGGAAGAAGGTATAGAAATGCCCACACTGGCAGAATAGTTATTTTTTTATCATGGGCAAAAGTATTTTTAGATAGAACCAGACCTTCACCAAAAGCTTTCGTGATAGTTATATGGTCAAAAGGGCTTATCGTTTCTTGATATTTTATCTCTACCGCTAAGGGTTTATTACTATTACCTACCTTCACTATAAAGTCAATCTCCTTCCCTTTGCTTGACTTCCAGTAATAGGTATTCTCTAAACAGGATAAACCCCGGTAAATATTTTCTTCAAAGTTTCTTAATAAAAGGGCTCCGCAGACTCCTTCTATTATCTTTGGAAGGTTATCATAAGGTTTGGGAAAACCGCCGAGATAATTCATCACAGTGTAGAAGATAGGGTCAAAAGGATATATCTTCTTATTCTTGTTTGGGTTGTGCGTTGACTTATTTCTATCAAAGAATTCAAGAATATATATGGAGAAAGCATCAGCCAGGGTGTTGATATAAGATCTGGCGGTAATCGGAGAGATGTTTCCGGCCTGGCGGGCTATATTATTCCAGCTTAAGTGTGAAGAGAGCGAGGTCAGTATCTTTTGCGATATGTCCCGGATTATTATTCTATCCCTGCCCACTTTTTTCAAATCACTTAAAAATACATCCGTATAGCTCTCAAAAGTCAGAGGTTTTATCTCCTGGACATTTAAAAAATCCGTTATAGCTGGAAAGAAACCACCTATCCTTATATATTCGAGAAAATGCCTCTGTAAATTCTGGCCAAAAAGTTTCAGTGTTGGTATCTTTTTATCAATATCAGCGTAGAGGTTTCTTAAATCAAGCGGCTCAGTAAGTTTCTCAGACCTTAAATGGAAAAAATCTCTGAAATTTAGAGGGAAGAGACAGCGATCTGGTTTCTCTATGCCTCTTCGTCCGGGAAGCCGTTCAGTCTCTCTATGAATATCAATGCTGGAAGAACCAGAGAGAATGAGAGTAGTATTCTTATTTAAATTTAAATCTACAATATGTTTAATGGCTAAAGCCCAATCCTTGACAAAAGTAATCTCATCAAAAAATACAAATCGCCTCTGCCTATAATTTCTAGTCTCATTCCATGTCTGATAAATTTCAAATAATTCTCTATCATTTTTTACCAGGTCCATAGAACAATAAAGAATATTTTGGGAATCGACATTCCTGGATAAAAGATTTTTTACTAAAATCTTAATAGTGGTAGTCTTACCTACCTGCCTTG
>JAGMCN010000188.1 GCA_023129235.1 Caldifarciminota bacterium
GGTGAAAAAGCAAAAGCAGTATGGGCTGGGAAGATACTATTCAATCGTTTTATGTCTAAAGAGCCAGTAACTACGTATTCAATGTTAATTCCATTCGGAACAACAGAGCCACGACTAAAGAAAGATGCTGAAGACAAAGTAGAGAATATGAGGTCAACAATGTTTGCTGCTGTTGAGGTCAGTAAGATTAAGGAAGGTAAGAAAACCAAAAGTTGGGAAGTAAAAGAAGTGGTTTTCAATGGAAAGCACGCAACAATGGTTCAAAACATTAAAATGATACGAGCATATTCAAATGTAAAGTTATACGACAAGGGATATTTCATTGAAGTTGGAGATGGCACAAAATTTGATGCTCCGCAAAAACTCAAGATGTCAGAGGAAGATTTTATAACTAAAATATGCAAACTACCAAAATTAGATAAACTTTCAGATGTTGTTACGCATAAATCAAGGATAGAAACTACCGGATATGCTGACAAAACAGATATGTACCTAATTGAAGGAATGGTAGTGAGAGGATTCAAGAAAGGGTATGCAATTAAGGATGAATCACTGGAATATGAAGAGAGAGTGATTAAAGTTGCAGGTGAGAACATTATCTTACCACAAACACTTACAGTTTGGATTCCAAGTAGATTCTATAAATGGGACGAAGATAGTGAATTGGCATTTTTGGGAACAATAAGTATTGGACAGCAAGATAATAAGCCGGCGATGAACGCTATTTTGGCGTATCCTGCGGGGTTTGTATGTGAAATTCCTCAAGGAGAGAAAAAGAAGGAGAAAAATAAAAATGAGTGAAGAAAAAGTAATTACTGAAGAAGATTTAGAAGGATTACTTGAACAAGCAAAAGGCGAGAGTGCAGAACCAGTAGTAGAAACAGCAAAAGAAGAAGCGAAAGAGCCAGAAGTTGAGATTGAATTGGAAACAGGAAAACAGGAAGTAGTAGAAGTGAAATTAGAGAAAGAAGGCGAAGGAGTGGAATTGGAAGTGGAGATAGAGCCAGAAGTAGAACCAGAGAAAGTTATAGAGCCAGAAGTAGTTTCTACTCATACACCAGAGCAACCAGAGCAAATACAACAACAAACACAAGCAATACAACCAATAACACCTCAAACTGGATTAGTAGCTCCAGTTTGCTCAGTAGAGGAATCAGTTAGAATTTTTAAGGAGTTTGAACAGGCAAAGAGTAAGATACTGACTGGAAATGATGTTCTTTGGATAGGAAGTGATGGAAGACCTGCTATTGATGGACAGGGAAGTCCTCATATTAAGCGAAGTGGTTGGAGAAAACTTGCAAGGTTCTTTGGATTGAGTTGGGATATTGAGAATATAGAAAAACTTTCAATGGAAAATGGTGGATATATGTACAAAGTGCGAGTAAAAGTATGGCATCCTGCTGGAGCTTCTGTGATAACTGAAGGCGTGGCGACTTCACGAGACAGCTTTTTCACGAAGGGGGGTAGACAAGAGGCGAAAGAAGAAAATGTGCTGATGAAAGCTCAAACTGTCGCTGTAAACAGGGCTATATCTGATATACTTGGTTCTGGTGAGGTATCAGGAGAAGAAAGAGAGTAGTTTATTCTCATCTATTATCAGGTGAGTGAGTTGAAATAAGATGTGCTATGCTATGGTAAGATTCGCTGAGCTGCGATGTGTTGCGATATGGTAAGATAGGATGCGATAGGATAGCAAAGAGAAGGAGCTTTTCACCTTCTCTTGTTTTTAAGAGAATAAAAATGAAACATCGATATTGCGATATATGTAAAAGATTGGTTACAGTTATTTATTACAAAGAAAATTGGATTTGCAATGAATGTGGAACAGTGATAAAAATGAATGAAAGTATAAACTTTTTTGAGTTGGACAAATTCATAATAGACTATTGGATGAAACACGACAATATGTCATTATCAGATATTAGTAAGCATCTCAGCGAAGAATCATTAGTTTCAGGTAGTTTTAGCGAGAAACTTTGAAAAGATAATGCAACGAAAAATAAGCTTTGGAGAGGAATTTCAAATTGATGTGGATTATGAGGTAGATAAATGAGTTATTGTAGAGCTTGCAGACCTATTAAAAAAGAGGATTTTGATAATCCCAATCTGCATTTCGGAACTTGTCAAGAATGCGGACGAACTAATCGTAGGGATATTATGACAGTATTCCAAAGAAAGAGTAGGTAGTAAGAAAATGAGAAAAAATGAAGAGTTAGACCATTATTTGGATTCGTTACGAATAAAAAGAAGAAGCCAGCAACTTGATGATATTCTCTTAGCTATTATGCTCAATAAAGATAAGGATATAATAGAAGCAATAGAAGAAAGCACTATAATATCTGAAACAAAGAAAGAGTTAATAGAATGGTTAAGCAAAGGAGGTATAAACAGAGGAGATTATAAATGATTACAAATATAAACAGTACTGAGTTTTTGTTTTCTATATTTCCGCGAGATGTATCATTACCAAATAGTTTCAAAAAAAAAAACAGCTTTTATCGGAAGCAGGTTACTTGCCAAAGAGACTTTCAACGATACTTAACTTTAATGAATGGGTCTTCTGTGGGAGTATATACATCTGTTTACGATACCAATGAAAAAGTATTGCTTGATAAAATAGTTTTTGATATGGATAGTAAAGACTTAAATGAAGTCTTTGCAGAAGTAGATATACTCTGTTCTCGTTTGCATGATAGAAATATGCCTTATGGTGTTGTATTTAGCGGTAAAAAAGGTTTTCATATCTGGAGTTTATT
>JAGMCN010000189.1 GCA_023129235.1 Caldifarciminota bacterium
GCCGAAGTAACTGGAATATAAGAGAAGACAGAGAATTAGAGATTAGAGAATTAGAGATTCAAAAAAATCTGCGGTTCCAAAAATTAACGCATTATCTCGGTCTATTCTTTCTTTTCAAGACTACGATTGTACCATCACAAAATTTTCTTGGTTTGCGATAGAAGATTTTCCAGCCATCTATTTCCTTGAACTCATCCCAGAACCTTGAGCCTTTGTAAGTTACAATCTTTCCATCAGGCGATAAAACTGAAAGTGCTACAGGAGTAAGCCATTTAAGTTTGCCAACAGACCTTGAAAGAACTATATCATACACTTTACTATTACTAAAATCCTCAACCCTTTCTCTGTAAATCCCAATAGATAGATTGAGCGTTTTAACCAGATGATTAAGGAAATTAAATCTCTTGAGCTTTGGTTCAAGCAGGTCAAGATGAATATCATCTCTTATAATCTTTATTGGGACTCCCGGAAAGCCAGCTCCGCTTCCAATATCAAGAACTCGTGCTCCATCAGGAATAAACTTAGTGGGTTCCAAAGAATCAAGGAAATGACGCTTTATTAGTCGGGTTTCATCGCGGGAAGAGACAAGATTCATTTTCTTGTTCCATTCCAGAAGTTCCCTTTGATAAACTATGAACTTTTCTATCATTGAGTCCGATAGCTCAATCCCAAGTCTTTTTGCTCCCTTTCTTAATTCTCTCTTCATCAAAAGGATTTTGTTAAACAGATTCTCATACTATACCCTGTATCCTGCATCCTGTACCCAGTATCCAATCTTATCGAGCCTTGTTCTTTAAATTTATAGAAGTGAGCAGAGACATAAGCATCTACCATTGTGATTCCCCAGACAAGAGCATCCCACCATAAGAAATTGTATCGCTGGTTAGAACACCAGTCATAGTACCACTCACTCCTTGCTTTTTTTGCTTCCTCTGCTTTCAAATGAAAATAAATAGTCCCTCCTCCAAAGTATGCCTGGGCAGCCCCGAAAACCACTCCCTTGATGTAATTCCTTGTATAAAACTGCCCTCCTCCTGGAAGAGTAGATAAAAGGAGTGCAACTGTTGGACTCTTTTTGGAATAGCTTGGTTTTGTGGAGTCAGGACTCGAATCAACTGAAGTTGTCAATAAGAGAAGGAGCAAAAGTTTCATCATTTAAAATCCAAATACCAAAGCTCAAATATCAAATAAAACCCAAATGACTAAATGTCAAATCATATTTTCTGCTGGACATTTGAGCTTTGAACTTTATTTGACATTTGGATTTTGAAATTTGTCATTGCTTTTAACACTCCGGATTTTAGACTTAAACTCCTGAACTCGCTCTAATAAATTCGGATGATTAAATATATCAGATGCTACACATACTCCGTCTGCTCCAGCAGATAAGACATCCGAGACTCGCTCAAGGGTAATACCCCCAATTCCAAGAACAGGAATATTGACAGCTTCTTTAATCTCGGTGATAAGTGAAAGCGGAACAAGTGGCTTAGATTTCGTAGTTGACGGGAATAAGCATCCGACTCCAAGATATGTAGCTCCTTCTTTAGCCGCAATAATTGCCTTCTCCACTTGAGATACAGAATAGCCAATTATTCGGTCAGGGTAAATTTTTCTTGCATAATTTAATGAAATATCCTCATTGCCAAGATGCACACCATCTGCTTCTACAGCAAGAGCAATGTCTATCCTGTCATTCACAATAAATAGAACATTAAATTTATTAGTTATTTCTCTTGTAATAAGTGCATCTTCCAAAAACTTTTTTGTTCCCTTAGTTTTCTCTCGGAGCTGAATTACTGAAGCTCCTCCTTTGCAAATGTCAGTTACAATAGCTGACAGCTGACAGCTAACATATTTTTCGTCAAGTATAATATAAAGACTTAAATCAAGCATTTTGTATTAGATAACAGAAATTCACAGACAATCACAGAAATATAAGGAGAAAGGGAGAAAGTAGAAAAGAGAGAAAATTGAATATTTCTCTTCCCCTTTTCTCTAAATTCTCCTTTTCTCCTATGTCTTTGAATCTGTGTCATTCTGTGGCTTTAGATATTAGTTGAATTATTGTTTTTTCAAGCTCATAAATATTGAACCTAATTTCTTTGATTTTTGGAGGCAGTTCCTTGCTAAACAATTTGCTGAATTCCTCAAGGACTCTGCATCCCTCCTGGGCACGAGATAAGTTTCTTTGCACAGTTTCACGGAGACTCCGATATGAACTGTCATCAAAGTCAAAATCTTTATATTTCCCCAAGTCTTTTTTGGTGTCTCTGAATTTAATAAGGTCCTGCTTTTTGAAAAGTGCTGACAATTTATGTCGTTGTGCTTTTATTTCTTTGGTAAGTTTTTCATTGCGAAGCACGAATCTTGCAACTTCTTCAACAACCCGAAGTCCTTCTCTTGCTCTATTTAGATTTGCATCAATAATCTGAGCAACTTCCTCTTTCATAATCTTATCATTAACCACGAATGCACACGAATTTCACGAATAAATCTAAAAACCTAAGAAATAAAACAGCACACAGATTTACACAGATGACAAGGATAAACACAGATTTGGATAAAAATTACATCTGTGCAAATCTGTTTTATCTGTGATAATCTGCGTGCCAATGATTTTGAATTTGTGTTTTTCGTGTTCATTAGTGTTAATTCGTGGTTAAAAAATCTTTGATAGATTAATATTATAAAATTGAAGAATGTCAACAGGAAAACTTGAGAGAGAATAAAATAAACCACAGACCTGTCCCGAGACGGAACGAATCGGGAGGACACAGAGTTCGCAGAAGAAAAGAGATATAATAAAAAGAAGTCAGTGAAAAAATAATTTGACTTTTTAGGATTATCCAACAAAAATAGTATTGAATATGAAAAATCCTACCAACATATCTCGTAAATATCAAGAATTTGCGAAAAAGCTCAACAAATCACTTTCTAAAAAAGAAAACAACCAAGATAGAATAAAATATTTGGAGGAGTATAACAAAAAAACTGCAAAAGGATTTAACAAAGCATATATTCTTGAAAGATTGGGAGCATTTTATTTGCTTGAAGAATCCTCAGAGAAGAAAGGAATTAACTGTTTAGAAAAATCTTACAAACTTTATACGGAATTTTATAAGGAATTTTGCAGGAAATATCCCTATAATCGGCTTTCTTTTCCATTGCCACAAGATACATTAGCATATAGGCTCCTAAATCTGGTTAAGGACTTCATCCCTTTTTTAGAAGAGAAAGCTAACAGGGAAAAGAATCTTTGGCCGGATTATTTAAAAGGAGAAAATAGAAAATTTCTGTTTTCGGTGTTGGGACAGATTTACAATGATTCATTGACACATATTTCAGGCACAGGACGACATAACTGGTCAAACTTTAAAAGAGTAGTGAGAAATCGTAAGATTCGTGGTTTCGTTATAGAAAATTACGAAGCTTGTTATGAACTATTTTTGAATCTTTCAACGGAACAATCAATTTTTAACGCTAATGATAAATATCCTCTCGCCAGAGCTATAATAGTTATGTATGGTTCCACTTTAGAAGGTATTTTGTTTGACCATCTTAAAAAACGGTCTCAATGTCTTAAGAACAAAGAAAAGGAATCATTAGAAGAAAAGTGGGGATTAGGAACGATGATTAGAGTATGCTTTGAAAGAAAATTCATTAATCCACAATCTAAATTAGCTGTTCTCTGTATTTTAATCCTATTTTTTAGAAACTATATCCATCCAGCTAAAGAAATTCAAAGAAAGGAATATTTTATTGATATAAACCTTGCTAACATCGTTAGAATAGCGTTTGATTATGCACTAATAGAAATGATTAAGTTAAAAGACATAAAAAACAACAAAAAGAATTTACCACAAAAGAAAGTATGAAAATTCCTATTTTTATGTATTTAAGAGTGAGAAAGAGCAATTGGTAAAGAAATTCATAGTAATAAAATAAGTATCCTCTAATTTAGCCACAGATTTCATAGAAAAAGGAACCACGAATGCACACGAATTTCACGAATAAATCTAAAAATATAAAAACTTAAAATTTGTCCGTTAGCTAACGGGTTGTTCGTGTTCATTAGTGTTAATTCGTGGTTTCATTCATTCTTGTATTAATCTTGTGGTTCTGGTTAAAGTGATTCAAAGAGGAGTTCGGAGACTGATTTTACCTGGAGTGGTAGGTTCAAGACTTTGGCGGAGTCCTCAAACATCTGTAGGCAATAAGGACAAGCAATAGCAAGAATGTATTCGTGAATCGTGAATCGGTCAGAGGAGTCTTGTGACTTGTGACTTGTGACTTGTGACTTGAGAACATCAAAAGCTTGTTGGATACGGACATTGGCGATTCGTTCCTGCATATCCCATCCTATGAAAACCCCTCCCCCACCTCCGCCACAGCATATACTATACTGGTATGAGAAATTAGGTATCTCAAGAAGCTCTAATCCGGGAATTGACTTGAGAACTTCTCTTGGTTCTTCATAAATTTCATTTTGGCGACCAAGATTACAAGGGTCGTGATATACAACTCGTGCGTTAAGAGGTTTCTTGGGAATAATCTTTTTATTCTTGATGAGTTCTGCGAAAAGTTGGGTTTCGTGGATTACCTCAAATTCTGCACCAAGCTCTGGATACTCGTGCACAAAAGTGCTATAACAATGAGGTGATGTAGTTATAACTTTTTTCACGCCTGCATCCTTAAATGTATTGATATTAGTAGAAGCAAGTTCCTGAAAAACCTTTTCAGCACCGATTTTCCTAACAGATTCGCCACAGCATACTTCCAGTTCTCCCAGTATCCCAAAGGAAACTCCTGCTTTCAAGAGGATTTTTGCTGTAGCTCGTGCTATTTCTTGTGCTCGTTGCTCATAAGCTGGGAAGCAACAAGGGAAATAGAGAAATTCCATACCCTGCTCAAATTTTGGAACATTTAAGTCTTGTGCCCAATCAGCTCTTTTCTCTCTTGCCCCTCCTAAAGGATTTCCAGTGCTATAAAGTCTTGAGACAGTTCCTTTAAGTTCTTCTGGGTATGAACCATAATCTACAAGTATCCTACGGATAGCACGGAAAATAATAGGTAAGTTCACTCCGTGAGGGCACTCTTTTAAGCAACCTTCGCAGGCACAGCATCTAAATACCTCCTCTACTTCTTTGGCAAGTTCTTCTTTATCCTCACTTGATGCAACTATTCCGAGCTTTACTTCTTGAGGAATGCGGTATGTAGGAAATAGAATTGAAGGGATTTGGGACCAAGGACAGACACCCATACATTTCCCACATTGATAACATTTGTAGGTATCTTCTGCACCCAGCTCAATAATAGCATCTTTAATCTCTGGAATCAGAGTAATTTTCGTAGCCATTATACAAAATCAAATACTAAACCACAGAGCCCACCGAGAACAGAAAGAGTACACAGAGATTTTTTATTCTTCTTTTTACCTCTGTGCTCTCTGTGGTTAAAAATCTTTTCCTTAACATCAGTTTGATTTCATCTCTGCTATTTTGCTTTTTAGTACTGGCACGACTTTAAAGAGGTCGTCTGCAATACCATAGTCTGCTTCATTAAAAATAGGAGCATTCGGGTCTTTGTTTA
>JAGMCN010000019.1 GCA_023129235.1 Caldifarciminota bacterium
CATCCTGATGCATATCAGGGTGATGTTTGCGTGCGAGCTTCCGATATGCTGTTTTTATCTCATCAGGACTCGCATTCTTGCCAATCCCTAAAATATTGTAATAATCTTTCTTCGCTGGCATAATTCTTACTTAACCGCGGATGTCGCAGATATCGCAGATAAATTATCAGACAGAGACAGAGATTTGAGATAGAGTTTTTTCTATCTCTATCTCTATGCTCAAAACTTTCTTATCCGTGCTATCCGCGTAATCTGCGGTCAAATCTTTTACAGCTAATCCCCTATCTTTTATAGGGATGTCTGTAGCTCTCCTGCAGAGGTCTGTATCTTTTCCACAGATGTCTGTATCTTTTCCACAGATGTCTGTATCTTTTATACAGAGGTCTGTATCTTTTCCACAGATGTCTGTATCTTTTCCACAGATGTCTGTATCTTTTCCACAGATGTCCGTATCTTTCCTACAGATGTCTGTATCTTTCATACAGAACTCCGCAACTCCACAACTCATAACTCTATAACTCATTTCCACAGGATTCTGCGAACACAGACCTTCCCAAAATCATTCATTTTTGCATACAGCATATATAAGAATGCTGAAAATTACCTTTTTCGTTTGTCTACTATATCTTTCAAATCCTTAATCACAGTTATAGGAGAACCCCTGAACTTTCTAATTTTAACAACAGCTTCAAGACCTTCTTTTGTGAAAGCTGCTAATAAGGACTCAAAAATTATGTTAGCATCTCTTAAGTAACTTTCTTTCGTCTCTTCAGCAATTTTCTCTCTTTTTACTTGTTCGTTTAATTCTTCTTCATACTTCTTCATCAAAATAGTATATCCCTTTGCCATTTTAATCACCTCCTTTTTTTAAACTGTCTAACTATGGAGCAACAAACTCTGTTTTTCCATTTTTATCATAAAGTTGCAATGCTGAACCTTCTGGGCTAACGCCAAGGACAGCACGAAGTTTCTCATTCTTGTCAGAAAAACCCAACATTGAACCTTCTGGGCTAACGCCAAGGGCAGCACGACCTTTTCCATTCTCGTCAGAAAGAACCAACATTGGACCTTCTTGGGAAACGAAAAGGGCAGCACGGGTTCTTCCCTGCGTATCTACCACACGGAAACTTTCTGCCACAATCTCTTTTGGCACTTTCTCTTTTGCCCCCACAAGAAGCACAAATGCCATACCCAATGCCACTACAATCCCAGTTAGTTTTATCAGCTTATTCTGTCGCTCCAATCGTTTAACTCGCTCCAAAAGAGCAGTTGTATTAACTTCGTTCATTTCTCACCTCCTGTTTATATTGCCGAATTTTATATAACCTGCAGATAAAGACATTACGTATATACACCCTTTAGCCAATGCTGTCAAACTAAATATATGCTTTACTTCGATGACGTACATAACTAACATCGACAAGATGTTTCCTATCATCTATTGTATAAATCACACGATAATCGCCTACTCTAATGCGGTATATATCTTTTCTGCCTTTTAACTTTACCACCCTATGCGGACGTGGGTTTATCTTTAAGGAATCAATCGCCTTCTCCACTCTTTTCTGAATGTTCTTGGATAAAGAATTGACCTCCTTCTCTACCGAAGAAGCGAGTGTGATTTCATACTTTGCTGTGTTTAAGTCCTTTCTCATGTAAGCGTTTCTTTACATCTTCCCATTTTACTCTGGGTTCACTTTTTCGTGTCTCAACCATAAGAATATCGTGAATGTCTTCCCATAGATGACCGTAAATGCCAAGATCAATTATTGCTGCTCGTTTCTGTTCCTTCTCATCGATTATATATTGAATGCCTTTCATTATGCACACCTCCCTTTTATGTTGCTGAATTTCATAGGAACAGGTTCTTCCTCTTCAAGGCAAAGTTTGATTACTTCCTCAATTCTCGGATAAAGCTCCTTGAGAGTTTTAGCTTGGGTATAGCAACTCTTTAAAGCCGGAACCGTAGCAACATAGTATCCGTCCTCATCCTGCTCAATTAAAATAGTGAGATTGCATTGTCTCGCTTTTATTTTCTTCATTTTCTACCTCCCTTATTTCTTCTCTTTATCTTTATCATCTTTTTTCTCTTTTTCCTCATCCACGACTTCAAAATCCGCATCTACGGGTCCTTCTCCTTCTTTCTTCCCTGTGGGCTTTTCGGCTTTCGGCTCGCCTGTTCCTGCTCCGGGCTCTGCTCCCGGCTCTGCTCCTGGAGGTGGTCCTGCCTTTTTATATGCTTCTTCCGCAAGCTTATAACTCGCCTTCTGAAGCTCCTCTGTTGCCTTTTTTATGGCTTCTATATCATCGTTGGGCATTATTTTCTTTAGCTCCTCTATCTTGCCTGTTATGTTCTTGCGGTCATCATCAGATACCTTATCTCCAAACTCCTTTAGAGTCTTCTCAATAGAATAAATCAAGCTATCTGATTGATTCCTCACATCTATCAATTCTTTTTTCTTCTTATCCTCTGCCTCGTGTTCCTTAGCTCCCTTTACCATTTTCTCAACTTCTTCATCCGAGAGTCCACTGGAACCGGTAATCTGTATTGACTGCTCCTTATTCGTTGCTTTATCCACTGCCTTTACATGCAGTATGCCGTTTGTATCTATGTCAAAGGTTACATCTATCTGCGGGACTCCACGAGGTGCAGGAGGTATGCCCATTAAATCAAATCTCCCAAGAGTGCGGTTATCCTGAGACATATTCCGCTCTCCTTGCAGGATATGGATTGTTACTGCCTCCTGACTATCAGCCGCAGTCGTGAATATCTGAGACTTCCGAGTAGGAATAGTCGTGTTCTTTGGAATCATTGGAGTCATTACACTGCCCAGAGTTTCCATCCCTAATGTAAGAGGCGTTACATCTAAAAGCAGAACATCCTTTTTGCCCTCTCCTCCTGATAGTGTATCACCTTGAATCGCCGCTCCCATTGCTACTACTTCATCAGGATTCACCCCAAGATGTGGCTTCTTGCCAAAGACTTCCTCTACCAACTTTTGAATGCGAGGCATCCGTGTCATACCGCCGACCAATACTACTTGATTAATATCTTCCACTCCCTTTATTGTAGAGCCCTTACGCTTTGTAGCATCCTCAATTGCTTCCTCACAGGGCTTACGGGATTTATCTATCAAATCCTCTATTAGAGACTCAAGCTTGGCTCTTGTTAATTTCATATCAAGATGCTTGGGTCCTGCTGAATCAGCCGTTATGAATGGCAGGTTGATGCTCGTTTCTTTACTTGTTGACAGTTCGCACTTTGCCTTCTCAGCCGCATCTCGTAACCTCTGAAATGCCGACCTATCTTTGCTCAAATCTATACCCTGCTCTTTCTTGAACTCTGCTACCAGGAAGTTAGCTATACGCTGGTCAATGTTATCTCCGCCAAGATGAGTGTCTCCATTTGTTGCCAATACTTCTATCACGGGAGGTTCTGCACTCATATCTATCTCTATTATTGAGATGTCAAATGTTCCGCCTCCAAAGTCATACACTACTACTTTTTCCTTTTTCTTGGTTCCCAGTCCATACGCAAGAGATGCGGCGGTTGGCTCATTTATTATTCGCAGAACCTCAAGTCCGGCTATCTTACCTGCGTCCTTAGTTGCCTGGCGCTGAGAATCATTAAAATAAGCAGGTGTGGTGATTACTGCTTTGTTTATCTTCTCTCCAGTATAATCCTCTGCCGCTTTCTTTAGATACTGCAAAATTAACGCTGAAATCTCAGGTGGCGAGTATTGCTTGCCTCCCATCACTACACGAGCATCCTTATGCGGTCCCTCTACTACTTTATATGGAACAAGCTTCATTTCCTCTGAAACTTCGGAATGCCGCCTGCCCATAAATCTCTTTATTGAATAGATTGTGTTTTCAGGATTAGTTATCTGTTGTCGCTTCGCCAAAGGCCCCACAATCCGCTCCCCGCCTGATGAAATAGCTACTACTGAAGGAGTAGTTCTGCCACCATCAGAGTTTGGAATTATCGTCTTATCCTTGCCTTCTACTATTGCCACACAAGAATTTGTCGTCCCCAAATCTATACCTATTACTTTCTCTGCCATTTTTACCTCCCTTTTTTTGTCTTCATGACTTCTGATTTACTAATACTTTTGCTGGTTTTATTACTTTGTCCTTTAATTTATATCCTTTAGATATTTCAACCACTACATAATTTGGTGGATGTTTTTTTGAATTCTTAACTCCAACTGCCTCGTGGAATCTTGGGTCAAACGGCTCACCAACTCCACTAAATGATTTTAATCCCTCTTGCTCTAATATCTTAACCAAATTATTATGAATAAGCTCTACTCCCCGATAGAATTCTTTTAATTTCTTATCCTTTACTCCTTTTAAAGCTCCCAATCCTCGTTCAAAATCATCCAAGATTCCGAGAAGCTCAAAAACCAATCTCTCGTTTGCATATCCTAATATCTCTTCTCGTTCTTTCTGGGCTCTTTTCTTGTAATTCTCAAGTTCAGCAAGAGCCCGAAGATACTTATCTTTATACTCTGCAACTTCTTCTTTAAGCGTTTTTCGTTTCATTCTACCCTTTTGATGCGAATTACCCAAAAAAGATTCACAAAAAACTTGACATTCCTGACATTTAAACTACTTTAATTTTAAAGGGAGGTATAAAATGGTATCTTTAGAACTTTTAAGTAATGTAGAAGTTTTTAAAGGACTTGCTCAAGAGGAATTAGAAGCAACCGCTAATATATGTGTAATTAAAGAGTTTAAAGAAGGAGATACTGTTTTTTCAAAAGATGCTCTATCATCAGAGATGTTTATCCTCAGCTCAGGAAGATGTGATGTAAAAATATCAGTAGGTGGTCCGGTTGAAGTATATACTATTTACCCCTTAAATCCTGGCGATATTTTTGGCGAATTAGGATTCATTAATGGCTCCACAAGGTCAGCAACAGTAAAATGCATCAAGGATGTTGAAGCCATGGCTCTCTCAAGAGAAAAGTTTGCTGCCCTATGTGGCGAAAAGCCACGCATAGGATATATAGTGATGAAAAATCTTGCTGTTATTCTTGCAGAGCGACTCAGAGAAACAGATAAAGAGTTCAAAAACTTCTATTCTCAAAAGCGTGTTTCCTTTAGGAAATTATTCCCTACCGGATAGAGCATTAAACTTTTTTAACCAGAGAGAAGCACCGGATTTTTGAAAGATTTCTTTTGAGTGTACAAGGAGTTTCCTCGCTTCCAAGTCTTTTCCTTTATCGTGAAGAAGTTTCCCAAGTTCGTAAGAAGACTTTGCAAATTCAAGTTTGAGGTTAGATTGCTTGGCGATTGTGATAGATTTTCTTAAATGCTCAATTGCACCTTTCTTTCCTGCTGCATCAAGCGATGTTCCCAATATCCGCAAACTAATAATTTGTTCCTTCTTTGCTCCTGTATCTTTCGCATATTCCCATGATTTGCGAGCAAAACTGATTGCCTCTTCTATTTTATTCTCTTTAGGTGATAGTTCTGAGAAATTGGCATAGACTCTTGAAAGACTAATTTTATCTCCTGTCTCTCTTAAGAATTCCTCTGCTGAATTCAAACTCTTATGAGCTTCCTTTAATTTTCCTAATTCAGTTTGAGTTTTGCCAATATCACACCAGGTAATTCCTATTCCTCGCTTATATCCGAAAATATTGAGACATTTTTTGTAATATTTAAGTGCCTGTTCCAACTCTCCTTTTTCATACCAGATTCCACCGATATTCTCATAAGCTCTTCCTATTTCAGCTTTGTCTCCTATAGCTTTTGATATCTCCAGTGATTTCTGGTAATATTCAAGTGCCTGTGTCAAATCCCCTTTGTTCTCGTAGACTGCTCCAATATTGCCATATGCTATCCCTACACCCTTTTTATTTCCCACAGCTTCTGATATATCAAGAGACTTTTTGTAATACTCAATCGCTCGCTCCAAATCTCCTTTATTGCTGTAAACTACGCCAGTATTGACACATATACTCCCTGTGAGTCCTTTATATCCTATTTCATTTGATATCAAAAGAGCCCTCTTATAATTTTCAAGTGCCCGTTCAAGCTCACCTTTATGCCTGTAAATAATTCCTATATTGTTTAATATGCCTGCAATACCTCCTTTATTCTCAAGATTTTCGTGAATGGATGCTGCTTTCTGATAATATGCTAAAGCATCATCGTATTTCCCCTTCCGCAAACAAATCGTACCAAGACTTCCATAGCATCGTGCAGATAATTTTGATTCCTTATCTTTTGAAATAAGCTCAAGTGCTTGAAGAATGAGAGTCTCTGCCTGTTCATACTTACCTTTGCCTTCTGAAAGAAGGAAAGCATAGTCTGCTATTGTTTCGGCTAAAACAGGTGAACTTGGAAACTTATTTTCAAGCATATTGATAGCAAGCTCGTAGCGGTTAGTAGCTTCTTTATACTCTCCTTTTTTGTAAAAAATAGTTCCTAATTTTCCTATAAGGCTTGCTTTTTCCTCTATTCCTTCTCTATATTCACAAGCCCTGTTATAATCAATAAGCGCCTCATCATATCTGCCAATTTGTCTTTTTACATCTCCTATCTTTTCAAGAAGCTCTGCTTTCTCCTTTTTATCCATTTCAGGAAGAGAATCATCCAATATATTAAGTGCCCTTGTATAGTGTTCTATTGCTGAAAGATTATTATAATTCTCTTTTGCATCCTCTGCTGCTTGCTTACAGTAGAAAAATGCACGACCCCAGTTAGCTCCCTCATAATAGTGATAAGCAAGAAATTGATAGTATTTTGAAAGATTTTCACTAAATATATCTTCAATGCAAGTACCTACTCTCCTGTGTAGCTCGCGACTTGTTTGCTTTAATAAACTGTTGTAAGCAACATCCCGGATTAATGGATGCCTGAACTGATAAATATTGCCATTTGTCTTGAAAATAAATTCTTTGTCAATTAACTCAGCAATTTGAGTATTTAAATCCTCAACCTCACTTACATACTCTAAAACTTGATGTAGGAAGCTTTTCCCAATCACAGATGCGGATTGTAATACACTCTTTTCCGCAGAGCTAAGACGGTCTATCCGACTCCCAATTATTACTTCAATTGAATCAGGAATCTCAATCTTTTGAATTGGCTTATTTACCTTCCAAGTACCGGATTGATAACTAATTATATCCTTGTCTATAAGGGATTTCAAAAACTCCTCTATATAAAATGGATTACCACCAGCATTTTTGAGGATTAGATGCCTTAAATCAGATGGAAACTTTGGACTCTTGAGGAGATGTGCAATTAGTTGGTCTCCAGCCGAGCTTGACAATGGCGAAATTGTGAGTTCTAAATATTGCCACTTGAATATCTCACTCACAGCCTCCTTGATTTGATAGGCCCGGCTCTCCTTCTCTTCTCGAAACTCAAAGAGGAAAAGAATAGGTTTGTTCATCAATGTTCCAAGTAAAAACTTTATGAGGTCTACCGACTCTGCATCCACCCAGTGAAGATCCTCCAAATAAAGAATAAGAGGATGCTCTTTGCAAAGTCTTATGAATAGTCTTCTTATTGAAGCAAATATCTGGAGTCTCAATGATTCAGCGTTAAGCCAACGTACCCTGACATCCAAAGGTTCAGGGACCTTAAGTCCTAAAAAAGTTAAAAGATAAGGAAGAATTTCTTTGCTCTCTTCTCCAAAGAGATTATTTACTTTCCCGATAAGCAGTTGCTCCATTCCAGATGACTCGCCAATCCCAAGCCATGACTTGAATCCTTCAATAAAAACTCCAAACGGCAATGATTTGCCATAAGAAGGACACTTCCCATGCCACCAGAAAAAATTATCCCGAACATTCTTTAATTCCTGAATCAATCGACTCTTCCCAACTCCCGCTTCTCCAATTAAAGATATCGCATACGATTTATCGGATATCCTGTCCATCAGAGAATCAAGAACTCCTAATTCATTATCCCTACCTATAATTGGAGAACTGAGTCCAAGTATTCCTCGCTGAGCTTGCTTTACCTCTTGAAAACCTCTTAATTCGTAAACATTTATCTTCTTCTCTTTCCCTCTAATTTTAATAAGAGCTCGAGACTTAAATACAAAAGTGCTCTTCGTGTCTCGGAAAATAGGCTCTGAAACCAATATTTCTCCTTCTTCCGCAAGTTCCGTCAACCTTTCTGCTAAATTTACAGTATCTCCCATTACAGTGTATTCCATCTTTAAATTAGAACCCACGCTTCCAGCAATAACCCATCCAGCATTAATACCAATATGTAAAGAAAAAGGACTCTCAAATTGCTTAATAGCTTGATAGCTTGATAGCTTCTTTATCTCTTCTATCATATCAAAAGCACAACGAATTGCTCTCTCAGTGCTATCTTCTTGAGTGATAGGTGCGCCAAAAAGTACCATTACACAGTCGCCTATAAATTTATCAATTGTTCCTTCATACTTATATATAACCTTGGATAGTGCAGAAAAACATTGATTCATAAGATTTGTTAAATCTTCCGGCTCCAGTCGTTCAGAGAAAGAGGTAAACCCGGATATGTCAGCAAACATAACTGTCACATATTTTCGCTCACCTTTTATTTTTTTGCTCTCACGGCGAATCTTCTCGGCAAGAGTAGATGGAAGCAGAGATCTTACAGCTACGAGACGCTCATCAGATTGAAGTTCTCGTGACTCTGAAGAATCTAAGACTAAATTCGTTTTAGAAGTATCTACCTTTTGGGTAGGTTGAACCTCTTGCTTCAACCCAATAGGATTACCACATTGATCACAGAACTTCGCTCCGTGAGAATTCTCAGCTCCACACTTCGGACATTTCATTTATCCTAAAATTTTACAATGAATTAACTAATTGTCAATTTTTTCTTGACATTTTTTAAATCTTTGGATATTCTTAATAAAATGTTAAGTGTGAGCCGAAACGGTAGGATTTTAGGATTAGTCATTCTCGTTATTCTGTTTGTAACGGGATGTGCAAGAAAGGTGCCCATAGTGCCTTATGTGCCAAAAGAAACAGGAACAATTCAGGGATTGGTATATGAAAGTGATGGCAAAACTCCAATATCCGGCGTTATGGTGTGGGCATACGATAGATATGGATATATTGATGGATATGCCCAGACGGATATTCATGGGAAATATACAATTCGAGACCTTTTTCCTGAACACTATATCCTGCAAATTCGTTCAGGTGAACATTATGGAACCGCAGGTAGATATGCAGGTGAATATTACAGAAATGCTTATAGATGGGAAGTTGCTTATCTGATACAAGTAAAAGCCAGAGAGCCCACATCAAGCATAAATTTCTTGTTAGAACGGGGAGGAATATTCTTGGGAAAACTTGTAGACCCCGATAAAAACCCTATCTCAAAAACTCCATTCTTTTTAAAAGCTTACAGTAACAAGAATTCATATATTACTTATTTCTCTCAGACTGACTCTCTCGGTGAGTATTTGATTGCCGGTTTGGAGCCTGGAGAATATAGAATTAAAATAGAGCCCGTTGGGTGGATTGGTGGTTTTTGTGATGGCGAAAACTGGGATAATGCTCAAATAGTAGAAAGCAAGTTTGATACTATAACTCTCTCGGACTTTGAAACAACAAAAGGAGGTGCAATTTCTGGTATAATTATACCTCCTGCTCTAGGAATTATGGTTCAGGTAATAGGGAAAAAGAAAGCCCTTGAGAAAATAGTTGATTCAACTGGATATTACATAATTGGAGGACTGCCTGAGGATGAGTACTTAATTAAACTTTCTCCTCAAAAAAACAGCCCATATGCCTGGAAATATTATCCTGATGCTATTTTTGCTTCTCAATCTGCTTATGTATCAGTAACTTCTCTTGATACAGTAACTGGCATTGACTTTAGACTTACCAAAGGAGGTGTAATCTCAGGTGAGGTTAAAGATGAGGATGGAAATCCTGTAGAAGAGTTTGAATTTGAGCTTTATAGTATAGGAACAATTCATGAACCCTTACAAAAGAGGAGTTTCCATTCCCCAAATGGAAAATATGAAATAAATGGAATTCCACCGGGAGAGTACATTTTGAAAATAAGTTCATTTTACAAGAATGAGACTTATACCACACAATACTATAAATCTGCAAATTCCTTTAAAGATGCAATCCCAATTGAAGTAAAAAGTGGTTATAATACTTCCGGAACCAACTTCAAGCTAAAGTCAGCTGGATGGATTCAAGGATTTATACTCTTAAATGATAAACTTATTTCAAGAGAGGATATTAAATTTAAGGTTCTTGCCTTCCCAATCAAACCAGGTTCAATAACTGAAGGTAGAAATACATTCACCGGCGGATATAGAGTTTCAGGGCTTCCTGCAGGAGAGTATAAGTTTTGTGCAATTGCACCTAATTCTATGTTTGCCGCAATGTGGATTGGCGGAGGGAGAGGTTTCTTTGACCCAAAAACTGATATTATCCTGATAGAAAAAGAAAAACCTGCTAATATAGATTTTAGTGTTACACCGGGAGAATGCAAAATTTGTGGGAAAGTTTATGACAAATCAAACAAATTACCTATCTCAGGAAAAGTTGTAGCTTATGACTCTACTGGACATATAGTTCAGCTTGCAGAATCATCAGAAAATGGTTATCAATTAAAAGGGCTTCCTCCCGGTCAGTATTTTATAAGAACCTATAAATTTGCGGGCTATAAAGACAAATGGTATACTGATACTAATTTGCTAAACCCGGATTGTATAGATACCACTCCCTGGTTTGTAAATATTCCTTCGGGGGTATTGCCTGTAGAAGCAAAAGAAACTGAACTCATAACTGGTATTGATTTTTATTTAGAATTTGCTGATTGATGCAAAACTTGTGGGACAAGGAAGGATTATAGCCCTTCAGATACTCCCAAAATACTTTTGAATTTTCTTTGTGTGAAGTTTTCTGTAGATGAAGATTTTTCTTGACAAGCAAGTGAAGTTTATTATGATAAACAAGAAATGGGAATGACAGACCCTATAGCAGATATGCTTACTCGCTTGAGGAACGCAATTCAAGCAGAGCATAAGGAAGTAGAGTTAC
>JAGMCN010000190.1 GCA_023129235.1 Caldifarciminota bacterium
CACTAATATCCTTTATGTTTCCCAAAATTGCTCTTTTCTCTTGATAAGTGATAGAGGTTATCACTTGTAAAGCCCATCTAAGCTGACCACTTTTATTAATAGTTCTATATTCGAAAGGAGAAGAAAGACCGTTTTTTAAATTCTTTACTATATTCTCCCTTAGCATTTTTCTATCTTTAGAATAGACTAATTTATAAGAATCCTCATCTAATAATTCTTCCTCGGAAAAACCACTCTCCTTTACAAACTGAGGATTTACCAGTTTAAATTTTCTATCTTGAATGATAAAAATGGCATTTGGAGAGGAAAGGAAAAGTTGTTTAAATAAATCTTCTGCCTGTTTATGGTTTTTATGTTCTTTTGCCTCTTTGAGTGCCCGCTCTACTACCGGACATAGGCGGAAGAGCCTGTCTTTTAGAACATAGTCGGTAGCCCCGGCCTTAATACACTCTACGGCAAACTCTTCTCCGATGGTCCCCGAGACAATAATAAAGGGGATGGTGGGCGCAATCTCCTGTTTTATCTTTAAGGCATCCAGGGCATTAACCGAGGGGAGTTTGTAGTCTGCTAAGATTAGATCCGGAGGATCTTTTAGGGATTTTTTAAAACTTTCTTTAGTCTCTACTCTATTCCAGGTAATAGTATACCCATTTTTTTCAAGTTCTGCTACCATCAATTCGGCATCATCCTTATTATCTTCAAGGATTAAGATATTTAGTAGTTTCTTATTCATAATATCACTCCTGTTTCTGGGAAGGCATTTGGTTTAATATTATCCAGTATAAACCTAACTGTTTTACTACTTCCACAAATTTATCAAATCTTACCGGTTTTCTAATATAACTGTTCACCCCCAGGCGATAACTATCCCGTATGTCTCTATCTTCATTAGAGGTGGTAAGGACAATTACCGGGATAATCCTGGTTTCGGGATGAGTCTTAATTTCTTTTAATACTTCCAATCCGCTTACTTTGGGCAATTTAAGGTCCAGCAAGATGATGTCGGGAAGTTTACTTTTCTTGGACTTCTCTTCAGAGGGGAAGAGGATGTCTAAGGCCTCTTGTCCATCCCGGGCAACAACAATTTCATTGCTTAAGTTATATTTCTTAAAAGCCAGCAGAGTTAATTCAACATCATCAGGGTTATCTTCTACCAAGAGAATTTTCGTATCTTCAATTATCATAATTTACCTCCTTATAAGGTGAAATAGAATGTGGTTCCTGAACCGGGGAGAGATTCTGCCCAGATCTTCCTTCCGTGGCGGTGGATGATACGTTGTACGGTAGCCAGGCCTATTCCGCTACCTTCGTATTCTTCTTTACGGTGCAGGCGCTGGAAGGAACCAAATAATTTATCGGCATATTTCATATCAAAACCTATGCCATTGTCTTTAATATAGAAGATAGTCTTTTTATCTTCAGTCTTACAACCAAACTTAATCTCTGCTTTTTTGCACTTTCTGGTAAATTTGAGTGCATTGGAAAAGAGATTGGTTAAGACTATTTTTAGTAGTTGGGGGTCGGCTAAGATAGGGGGACAAGGCTTTATGGTAAAATCTATCTTGCGGTCTTTTCTCTCTGCTTCTGATAATAATTTGTAGGTCTCTTTAACCAGTTCTTCTAGGTCTACCCTCTTCTTGTTTATCGGTCTGCGTCCGATACGGGAGAGGTTCAAGAGGTCTTCGATCATCTGACTCATATTTACTGCTCCTGCCCCTACCCTTTGCAGGTAATGCTGTCCCTGGTCATCTAAAGTATTAAGATAATCTTTTAGTAATATCTCAGAGAAACCGGAAATGGCGCGCAGAGGGGCCTGTAGATCATGAGAGATTGAGTAAGCGAAGGCCTCCAGCTCTTTATTGGAAGCTACTAACTCAACGGTACGTTCTTTTACCCGGAGCTCTAATTCATCGTGAGATTTCTGAAGAGCTTGTTGAGCTTGTTTGCGTTCAGTGATCTCCCTGGTTGTCCCCTGAAGCCCTATTGGATTTTCATTCTTATCAAATAATATCTTAGTAGTCACTTCAACGGCAATTTCTTTGTCATTTTTATGCAATAGGTAAGTTTCAAATTTTACACCAGTTGATTCTTTACCTTTCTTGATTTCCTCCTTTGCTAAATCTAACATGAATTCCATATTCTCGGGAGAACAATGATCAGACAATAAACTTCCAATCCATTCTTCCTGGGCAAATCCAAACATTTGGAGAACAGATGGATTAACATAGGTGAATTTAAAGTCTATACCCATTTGCCAAATGCAATCAAGAGTATTTTCTGCTAATAACCGATACTTTTTCTCGCTTTCCCGCAATGACACTTCACTTTCTCGCTGCTTACGTAAGAAGCCTGACGCTACTACTCCTCCTGCCAAACAAGCAAGAATAAACGCAGTTCTTACGTAAAGTACATACGGTGGGATATTCAACGCAAGTAAATCAAGAAAAGAATTCCCAGGATGAAATATTAAATAACTGAAAATACTGTCAACAATCCAAAAGAGAACACCAAGCAGGAATGAAACACTTACAATATGGCCTGTTTTTGCAGGGGGTATTCTCTCTTTCAATCTAAAAAATCTTCTTACAAATCTA
>JAGMCN010000191.1 GCA_023129235.1 Caldifarciminota bacterium
CTTTTTAATCACAGGTATATTATTTGGCAAAGTCTCTTTTAAAAATGCTTATTTAGAAAAGCTGACTTCAAAATATGAACCTATTATTCAAGAAGTAAAGATTTTAAAGGGAAGTTTTAAAAGGGTCACGATGGTGAAAAATTATCTGTCACGTGAATATTATTCTTTGGAAATTTTAACCGAACTATATAATTTCGTGCCTGGCGATCTTTGTCTTAATGATATTAAATTTGACCGATCAGGAAATTTCTCGGTAAAAGGAATCTCCAAGTCTATACCCACAGTTTTTGCCTTTGTCTACAGTATGAAAGAATCCAAATATTTCCGAAATGTTAAAACCAAACGCACTACAAAGAGGGAAAAGAAGGGTGAAGAGGTAGTGGATTTCGAAATTATGTGCATGCTTGGAAGGGAGGGTAAGTAAAAAGATGATCAAGATACTATTATCATTTTTATCGCATTTATCCAGAAGAGAAAGATTAATGTTTTATTGCGCTCTAACGGTATTTTTGTTGGTGCTTTTAGAGCGTCTAATGTTAAATCCAATTATGTCCGAGATGAGATTGTTGGATGAAAAAATTTGTAATGAAAAGGTCTCCATTAAAGAGGCTCTACACATAATATCTCAAAAAGACAGGTTAGGGAAGGAAACCAGACTCTATGCTACTTATTTAGAAAGAGCTTCATCTGATGAAGAAGAGACCCTTTCTTTTTTGAAATATGTTGAAAATCTGACGGCTAAATCTTCTGTGTCTTTGACGGGTATAAAAGCATCTGGTATAAAAGAAGAAACTTTGTCAAAGAAGTACTTTATAAGATTGAGCTGTGAGGCTCAGATGGAGCAGATTATTGATTTTCTCTATGATATAGAAAGTTCGAATAGACTATTGAGGATAGAAAAATGGCATATGACACCAAAAGCAGAAGGATCAAGCATTATAAACTGCACTATGGATATCTCCAAATTTGTTATTCTGTAAATAGTTCCAGAATTTTGATGATTGGGTTGAGATAAATCCTTGCCAGAATTTTCAGGAAGTTACTTTTTTGTATAACTTTTGCTGCAGGTGGACTGATTTTGTAATAGAATTTTAAGATTAGTCTGCCGGGTTTATTGTTTGCGAGGTATCTATCTCTGAATAAACAGAGAATCTGGACTCCGGGAGCAAGTGTACTTTCATAGGCAGCTGTAGCAATGAAGCATCTCGGGTCTTTTTCTATGTCCCACCATGTGTCAGGTAGAGGTTTTTCTGCTATGGGTACAAAATTGAAACTGCCTGCATGCCACCAACCGTCATCTTGGTTTGATGCTATCTCAACTGTTCCTGATTCAGGGAACCGCAGATAGGTTTCCTGGGCACTCTCTCCGTAGAGTGTCACGTGAACATAAGCGTTGGCACTGACATCATATAAGGCATTCGCTGTGACTATCCCGGCAATGTCAATGTTTGCTCCAAATTCGCTGATACTCGCCAATTTTTCCTCTTCTTCTGTCAGTATTGGAAGTGGGGTTGCAGCAGAAGTGGCCACTTCCTCATACTGATTGCAGAAGACATATATATCGTATACTCCTGCCAACCCGTATTCTACTCTATATACCTCTGGTGCATAATTATATCCACTATCTCCATAATACCATGTGCCTGCTGTACCCAAATAACCATATGAATCATAAAACCCAAGTTCTCCGCCACTGGAGGTTGTGGTGTTATTCTTTGATGCAGTATCCCCACTTGGTTCTACCACATATAAATCAAGATTACATGGATAGTCCCCAACGGGCTGGTCCCAGACAAGTTTTATCTTAATCTCATAATACTTTTTCTCCTCCTCAACCTCATACTCATCCGCAGCCGCGGTTATGGCAGCAAGGTCAAGGGTGCTACATAGATTTCTTTGCAGAAATACAAATGCTAAAGATATGATTCCCAATGTTAGGAATAAAAGTTTCTCTGTAGTCTTCATCATACTTCACTTAATTTAACACAATCATGGGCTAAATTCAACCTCTTTTGCAATCTTTTTTGCATCTTTGCATCTTTTAGCTATTTTATCTTATTTTTTTTGATGACACCTGTGATCTTCATGATATAATCATAGGAGCTAAATGAATGCATAATGGAAAAATTGGGGTCTTTACAAGAGGCACCAGTTTAGAGACATAAATGAAGAAGATTATATCAGAAGTTTTAGTTGTGTTATTGTATGTAGCTTCAGCTCATAGTGGTACTGAGGTTACAAAGACCGGGGAGGAGAAGCCAAAGAAGACAAAAAGAAGCTCCTATGTAAGAGAGGATTCGATTGGTAAAGTGAGAGAAAAACCAAAGAAGATCATAAGAAGAGATGGTTTTTCCTTTAGACCAATAGATTCTTGGGAAGGTGAAAGATTTGTGTTTTTGCCGACGGTGAAAGATCTAATTTATGAATACATGTCACTCTACATTGGTAACGAAGTGACCAAGCATCCAAATTACAAATCTTATGTTGGTAGGATTGCTATAGTAACTGATGTTAGAATGGATCCGGCACATGGAGGGTGGATAGTTACTTTTGAGATGGAAGACACTTGTGAATGTCTAAGAGCTAATGTTGGCCACTCTAGTATTATTGAAGGTGTTGCGCCAGTTGCAGACATAGATAGAGCAAGAGAAAGATGGCTTGGGAAAACTCTTTGGTGCAATCGTCATTTTGAAGAACTTCGTACTTATGATGCTGAAAAGCGGGAATTTGGTTTCGTTAAGGTTGAGGAGTCCTCTCCTGTAGAGATCATAGATATTGTTGCAGGATGGTTTAACGATTGGCCGGTTCGTTTTATCTGTCGAACACCTTCTGGACAAATAGGTTATACGGATTTAAATCTCAGTGGCACGAATGTTCCGGAGTCTTCCAGAAACTTTTGCCGATTTAGTGATTATTTTCTCGAATTTGGCCAGTTTATAGAAAAAGTTCTGCAGGATTATAATGATAAACATTGTTTTGGAAATAGAAAAAGAGGTTTCGGAAGTTTCTCCGACTGCCATCTAATAATGCACAATATCTCTCAAATATCAAATACCAGAGTCGATGAGGATGGTAAAACAGAGTCCGGAGAGATGGCAAAAGCAATGTCTCATGCTGCCCAGATGGCAGAGGGAATAAAAAAACAGATATTTAGAAATCTTTCGGTTGCTCTAGAGGTCAAAACAATTCGGGAAGAAAAGTATTTAGCTCTAGGATTTATAACTGAGGAGATTGTTAACACAGAAGGAACTACTGAGCAACAAAGAAAATCAAAAGTTGGCGTGGATAGTTGGAACGAGATATCAAAAGTGTTACAATCAATTTTGCCCGTATTAGAAGGTCATTTTCGAGGGATAATCATTCGTATTGGATACCTTGAAGCAAACCTTGAGGCTTTCAAGAAAGGAATAAGTCCTTGCACATATAAGATAATGGAAGGCAAAGAATGTCCTCTC
>JAGMCN010000192.1 GCA_023129235.1 Caldifarciminota bacterium
TTTTCAATATTGAGATGTTTTGATGAAGGAGAATTTAAACACTACTGGTTTGAGACAGGGACGCCCACATTTTTAGTTAATCTGATAAAGGAAAACAGTTATTATGTGCCAGAGATAGAAAAATTGGAACTGATGGACACAGATTTTTCCACATATGAGATAGAGAGGCTGAACATAAATGCAATACTATTTCAGACAGGCTATATAACAATAAAGGATATTGTAGATATAGAGCAAAACGTGTACAGGCTTGGCTATCCAAATCTTGAGGTTAAGAAATCATTCATGGAAGTACTTTTTTGTGAATACACAGGCGCTACCAGCACAATGCCATTTGTAAAGATACTAAATGCATTGAAGAAGGGAGAGACTGAAACTTTCATAGAAATAATAAGGTCGCTTTTTGCAGGTATAGCCTGCAGCGTAGGTGCAATGCTTAACGAGGCATATTTTCACAGTCTTTTTTATGTAATGGTGAGTGGTGCAGGAGTATTCACCTATAGTGAGATATTGACATCAGAAGGTAGAATTGACCTTGTAGTAGAGCTCAGCAACGGTATTTACATAATGGAATTCAAGTGTAATCAATCCTCAAAAACTGCAATAGCACAGATAAAAAAGAAAAGATATGCAGACAGATATCTGCAAACGGGTAAGGACATCCATCTGGTTGGCATAAACTTTTCAACTGAGAAGAGAAATATAGGAGACTGGCAGACAGAAAAAGTGATACAAATTGCATCGTATAAAAAACCACATGAAATATAATAGTCGTAGTATGAGAAAACCGTAACAATTTTAAAGAAAAAGCTTGATGAGAATGTGAACAGCATGGATAAAGAGATTAAAATCGGCGTAGTTGGACTCGGTTGGTGGGGACAGGTTCTCACCCGATGTTTTCGTGAGGTTCCTGGTGTAAGAATAGCAGCAGTGTGCAAACGGCGAAAGGATTTTCCGGAAGAGATTTTGCAGAATAGCAATTATTATCCGGACATGAAAGATATGTTTGAAAAAGAGAAGATGGATGGAGTGGTAGTTTCAACTCCGCCGACTGATCATCTCAAACCAACCAGGCTTGCGGCTGAAAGGGGCATTCATATATTCTGTGAAAAACCGATGGCGGCAAGTTTAGAAGACTGCGACAAAATGATAGAAGTCTGCCGGAAGAATAAAGTCAAACTTATGATTGCCTTCAAACACAGGTTTACAAAAGCTTTTTCTTATCTTAAAGATAATATGGAAAAATTGGGTAGTCCTTTATGGGCAATGTACACTTATCCCTTATGGAAAGTAGATGACCCCGGCTGGAAATTTCAGGAAAAAGGCACCAGAGGCATAATAGTAGAAAATGTTGTCCATGCTATAGACGGCCTGGTTTATCTGATGGGAGATGTTGATAGGACATATGCAGAAGGGAATTGTGTAGTCTTCAAACATCCAACCCTGCCTGACTCCGCTATCTTTACACTGAGATTTAAGAATGGTGCTATAGCTGCTATTGGCGGAGGATGCACTTCTGACCAGAGAATCAGCCGGGAGTATTTGGATATCCATTATGAAAAAGGACTTGCTCAAATATCCGGTAAACTGGATTATCCTTTTAACCTCAGGCTGTTATTTCGGGATGAAGATGAAGTAGAAAAGCACAATTTTGAAAGAAGTGACGGTGTAAGAGAAGAAATAAAACATTTTATAGATTGTATCAGGCACAACAGGGAGCCATTATGTGATGGAACAGAAGGCAGGAAATCTCTGGCAGCTGCTTTATCAGTGCTTGAGTCTATAAAAGAGAATAAGGTCATTCAAATATAATCTTCCCTAACCCCTCTTTTCTAAATCTTATCCTTACCCACATCTTTTGTCAATTCTATTAAAACCCGAAATTTCAACACACCAATAATTTTTTTCAAAAAAAATTTCCTTTTAAGGTGTTGTAACTCCATGATAATGTCCTATTGTAACTCGTTTAAAATGTCCTATTGGATAGTTTATAATGTTCTCCAGAAAGGAGAACGTTATGGACAGAAAGGACATTATCACAATGAGACAGGAAGAATTAAGAAGGGTAAGTATAGTGAGTAAAGCTATAGAGGGA
>JAGMCN010000193.1 GCA_023129235.1 Caldifarciminota bacterium
CATAAGGATGTATCCAAGCTTCTTTCTGCCATGCCTGATGTAAAACCAGAGCTGATAAAAAAATATCAGGAGAATGTAGATAAGGCTACTGTAAAGTTAGAAGAGGTTAAGGGCTATGAAATGAAAGAAGTTGATGCGAAAAAGGAAGAGAAATCAGCCACTCCCAAGGTAGCGCTGGCGGCGATTGTTATTGTATTGCTGATTATGGTGGTGGTTGGACGTGGGCTGTGGAAAGGGATGAGGGGGCATTGATTTTATATTGGGGATTTTGGATTTAGAAGAAAACTGGATGCTTAAACCTGCATGGAAGCCGAAGCGTGCGATAGTCATCAAATGAGGATCTGAAATGAGAAATCAAAGTGAAATGGAGTGTATGAAGTTAATTATTACCTTAACAATAATATTCTTTATAGCGCAGATGCTTGCATTGCCAATGGTGATAGCAGGCAAGGAGCCGCTATCTTCAGAGAGACCCAGGATATTAATAATGCCTTCTTATCTTGTTTCATCCCATCATCTTCGGAAAGCGGCAGAGGAAGTGAGCAGCCTGTTAGACATCCGCTTATATGACTCAGGTGAAGGTTTTCCCTCGGCAGAGGGTTTGGATATGAGTATTTACGATTTAGTTTTCGTGGTTGGCAATATGCCGTCAAGATATAAACTAAATGATGCAATTGAAGCGGCAAAAAAGAAAACCACTGTAATTGTATTTGAACCTAAATATACAGTAGAGGGAAATGTTAACTTTACTGAGCATTCCTGGCTTGATCAATATTGGGATAACGCAAACCAGGAAAATCTCCGAAGGTTAATGATGTATTTGGGAGTGAAGTTTTGCGGACTTGATGCGGAAATTGAAAAGCCGGTCATTTTTCCTGATAGTGCTATTTACCACCCCGATGCGAAAAGGCTTTTTATTGATGTTAATAACTATTTCAAGTGGTATTCAAACAACACGACTGAGAAACACCATTTATATAAGCCGCAAAAGCCAACGATAGGTATTTTATTTCATAAAACATCCTATGTGCAAAAAAATCTGGATGTTTCAAATGCTCTAATTAGAAATATAGAAGCCAAAGGATGCAATGTTATAGCATTGTATGGGCGTCGCAGCTTTTTCCCTGGCAAATTTTTTATGAAAAATGGCAAATCTGTTGTTGATTCTATTATTTCTCTGATCCTTTCTGTAAACTATTATGACCGTGATCAGGCAGTTAAGGAAAGCGAGGCTATAAATGTTCCCATTTTAACAACATTCTCGACTTACGGTATGACTCAGGAGGAATGGGAAGAGGATACACATAGTCTGAGAACAGAACAAGTAGAAGCCGATTATGGCGAACGGGATGGAATGTTTGAATTGATGACCATAAGTAGTAAAGCGATGTTAGAGGGAAAGTCCTATAGAAAGCCGATTAATTATCAAATTGACTGGAGAGTTGAACGGGCTATTGCCTGGGCCAACTTACATCGCATGAAAAATTCAGATAAAAAGATCGCTATAGCTTATTATAGCCAATATGGTGGCAAGGGTAATTTGGGAGCAGGTATGGTTGATTATCTTGATGTGCCGGGCAGTCTGGTTAGTCTATTAAAGGCAATGAAATTGAAAGGCTACAATCTTGGCGACAGTCCAATTCCTGACAGCAAACAACTTTCTACAATAATGGCCGAAAAAGGGAGCAACATTGGAAGATGGGCAGGGGGGGAGTTAAAAAAGCGGGTAAGAGAAAACACGGTAATACTAATTCCCGCGGAGAAATATCTTGAATGGTTTAATGAGCTTCCTCACAAGAAAAGGCAAGAGGTAAAAGATGAATGGGGAGAGCCGCCGGGTAAAATAATGGTGTATAAAGAAGGCGGTAAAGAATATCTAGCTATTCCCAGGATTCAGTTTGGCAACATAATACTTCTTCCTCATCCTACCTGGGGGTTTATGCAATATAAATCAAAGATTTATCACGAAGGGGCTATACCGCCTCACCATCAGTACATTGCATTTTATTATTGGTTAAATAGAGAATTTAAGACAAACATTTTCTTTAATATATTTAGAATAATAGCTGAATTACCTGGCAAAGTGATGGGTTTGCCAAAATATGACTGGATAGGAACCCTTATGCAAAATATGTTACATATAGGTCCATGCCCCATACATACCGGCGTATCGGGTAGTGGAAGCAAGACATATGTTTTACCAATAGACTATATGATGACTATAGTTGCTTCAGAACTTTATGAAAAACTATTGGATTTAGAAAAGAAACTGTCACTTTATCAACAAACAAAACAGGCAGCATTAAAGGAGCAATATAAGAAGGGAATAATAGATGAATGTAAAAAGCTAAAGTTAGACCATGACCTTAAGTTAAATCTCAATTCCATAAAATTTGAAAACCTTTTCAAAAAACTGAATAATTATCTTGTAGAGATAAAGAAAGAGCATATGCCTTGTGGTTCGCATACATTGAGTGAAGTCCCGGAGGGCAAGATATTGGCGCAGATGTTAGCTTCAATGCTTGGAAAGGAGTTTCAGGAGCATGTTGCCAGTTTAAACCCTAAAGAGGGCTTAAATGAGAAACTAATAGAAGAAGTTATTCTGAACCGAAAGACATTCCATGAGGCACAAAAAAGTATCCTGGGACAGGTATCAGAAGATATTACCGAAGACTTAAAACTGGCCCTGGAATATGCCGGAAGGATAGATGAATGTAAGATAGAAATTCCGCGTATTCTGGATGCCTTTGAAGGGAAATATATCCCGCCAGGCCCCACAGGTGATCCTGTCAGAAATTCCGATGCTTTGCCAACGGGGCGAAATCCATATAGCTATGATGAAAGAATTATGCCTACCAAAGAAGCCTGGGAGATTGGCAAAAGGATGGTTAATGAATTAATCGAGCAGCACCTGAAAAAACATGGAAAATATCCTAAAAAAATCGCCTTTGTTCTCTGGCATGCTGAATCCACAAGGCAGCACGGTATTATGGAGGCCAAGATATTTTATTTGCTTGGAGTAAAACCTGTCTGGAATATAAAAGGCCGCGTAGAAGATGTGGAGTTAATCCCGGCTGCCAGGCTCAAAAGGCCAAGGATAGATGTTCTGGTTACCACATCCGGCTCCTATCGTGACGCTCACCAGAGTAGAGTTCTTTTGATAGATAAAGCTGTTCACTTAGCCGCCAGCGCGAATGAACCGCAAAATTTTGTTAGAGAAAACAGTGAAACAATCAAAAGACAACTCTTAAAAGAAGGCTACAAGAAATCCATGGCAGACGACTTATCAATGTCAAGGGTTTTTTCACCTGCTGTTGGCGCTGCCGGAACGAATCTTGTATATGCCTGTCTTGCCAGGGATACATGGAAGGATGACAGGGAAATTAGCGACCTCTACATTGGCAGAATGGGTTATATGTATGGGAAAAATGTAATCGGAAGAAACGCAAAAGATGTATTCAGGCACAACCTTAAAGGAGTTGAAGCCGGAATATTCAGCCGGAGCGGAAAAACTGGTTTATTAGACCATTTCCAGCCTGCTACATTTTTGGGCGGGTTGGAAATAGCCGTTAGAAATACCTCAGGGAAAAAGATAGATATGTACATAATCAATACAAGAGACAGTAAAGATTCACGGGTAGAAACCCTGGACCATTTTTTCAATCGCGAGCTAAGAGCAAGGAGTTTTAATCCCAAATGGATTAAGGGAATGATGAAACATGGTTATGGTGGAGCAAGGTATATGCAGGAGCTTACTGAAGATTTATGGATATGGGATGTTACCAGTCCTGATATGGTTACCGAGGATATGTGGAATGAAGTCAATGAGGTTTATATTGAAGATAAATATAATCTTAACTTAAAGGAATACTTTGATAAAAACAATCCTTATGCCTTGCAATCAATGATTTCTACTATGCTTGGAGCCTGGGAAAAAGGATACTGGCATCCCACAAAAGAGGTATTGGAAAAACTGGCTAAGATTTTTGCCGAATCTATTGCCAGGCATGGTGTGTCCGGTTCCTATGGCACCTGCGCAGTTCCTTCTTTACATAAGGATGTGTCAAAACTTCTTTCTGATATTAAACCAGAATTAATAAAAGATTATCAGGAAAAAGTAGATAGAGCTACTGGAAGATTAGAGCAGGTCAAGGGTTATGAAATGAAAGAGATAGAGGAGAAAAAGGAAGTGAAATCATCCACCCCTAAGGTAGCTCTTGCAGCGATTGTTATTGTATTGCTGATTATGCTGGTTGTTGGACGCGGACTGTGGAAAGGGATGAGAGGTTGATAATTGCGGATTCAAGGAGGTGGTCTGGCAAGACATATCATAGTTGGGCGCTTATTTCCCCTGATTGTTTGTCTTTTGTCCATAATTGCTATCGCAAGCGCTGAGAATCGGAAGACTGCAAGCGACCCGGGTAAAATGGTCATCACCGATGAAGATATCAAAAAGATGAATGTCCATTCAATGGTGGAATTGTTGAACCAGATTCCCGGGGTAAGCGCTGGTGAGACATCGGTCAATCTTCGTGGCGCCTCAACACGGCAAATACGGGTTTTGCTTGATGGCCGGACAATTAATGACCCTACAAGTTCATGGCGGGCAGTTAATTGGAGTATAATATCTGTAAGTGCTATTGAGAAAATAGAGATTTATAAAGGCACTGGCTCTGTCCTCTATGGCGATAACTCAAGTGGCGGGGTTATTATTATCACTACAAAGAAAATTGCTAAAGGCGCTCACGGCAATATCGAAGCTTCTTACGGTAGATTTAATTCTCAAGAATATGATTTGAACTTTCAGAAAGACATAGGAAATTTTGGACTGGCTTTATCATCCGGCTGGAAACTATCGGATGGTTTCAGGACTAACAGCAATAAAGATAAGAAGAGAATTAGCACAAAACTCAGTTATGAACTTGAAGAGGACAAAGATATAATTTTGTCTTTTGATTATTCTCATCTTAAGAAAGGCAGCTCCGGACCGATTTATTTTCCTACCCCTCGGGCCAAAGCTGAAGAAGAACACATGGGTTTTACATTTCTTTATCCTCTAAGTAGTTTAATGGCAGAGACACACTATACTGACTTTAAAAAGGGATACAAAAATCCTGATAGTGGGCTGGACAATATTATGGAAAGCTGGATATTAAATGAAAAGCTTTCATCCCCTGTTTCAATAGGAAGACTTGGGCAGTTTAATATCGGGACAGACCTTGAGATTGCCCATGTAGAGGGAAACAAAATTGCATCTCATCAGGAAGAGAAATATGCAGTCTATGCTACCAGGGATATTCATTTTCAGAGCTTTCCTGTAAATTTTGGTTTAGGGGTGCGGGCAAATTTTTATTCCGATTTTTCTGCAACAATTAACCCTCAGCTTCAGCTAACTTATGGATGGCATGATTTTGATATTCAATTTTCAGTGAACAGGTCAAATAATATCCCAACTTTTCATCATCGATACTATGAATCTTCCAACACCAAACCAAATCCAGACCTCAAAATGGAGGAAACCACTAATTATAACTTAACTTTTTCTTCGCAGTTTAAGGAGTTAGCGGAAGGAAGTCTCTCCTTTTTTCTAAATGATATGAGTAATCGGATAACTTATACACATGAGGATACATTTGGAACATATATAAATGTTGGTTCGGCTGTGCGAAAAGGTATTGAAGCAACGATAAAATGGACACCTGACAACATCTGGCAGGTTAAAACCTCTTATACATTTCTCATAGCCAGGGACGAAGATACAGGAAAATATTTAACCTACAGCCCTAAGCATCAATTGAGTTTTGACCTTCAATTAAGACCTTTCAGGAAATTATCTCTTGGTCTGAATACAAAATATATATCAAAGGAATTTGTCAATACAGATAATACTAAATCTCTTCAAGGCCATTATTTCAGGTCTGATCTTCGGGGAGATTATTATCTAAAGGAAAAAGTAAATTTATTCTTTAAGATAGATAATTTATTTAATAGAGATTATGACAATAGGTCATATGGTTATCCGGTTACACCCAGAGCGTTGAAAGTAGGGATAGGGTATGAGTTCTAAAAAAAATGGACTATTGAAAGCAGACGACAGAACACTATTTGGAAGTTATCGTTAATCTTTGAATATCAAGGGATATTGATATGATACAAATCGTATTTGGCGCTGTGATACTGAGTATGATTCACGCAATAATGCCGGACCACTGGATCCCTGTGGTTATGATCGGCAAAACTGAGAGATGGTCAAGAAAAGAGATATTCTGGATTACAGCCCTTATTGCCATCCCTCATATAATCAGCACTATTTTAATTGGAATTATAATTGGGATAATCGGCTACACCCTTTCTTCCACTCATGAATTTGTAATGGGAATTGCAGCTCC
>JAGMCN010000194.1 GCA_023129235.1 Caldifarciminota bacterium
ATCCAACTCAAGTTATTATAGGAGAGACAAATCAAGGAAGAGCTATTCTCGGAGTGGTAGATGGAGCATCACCACTTGGAATAGAAGGTCCCGAGGAAATAAAGCAAAGAAAAGAATTCCTACGAAATATTGGATACAAATTATAAATTCCAATGAGATTTCCGGGTAAACGGATTCAACGGATAAAGTAGATAAAAAATGGTTCGTTTTAATTTATTGAATCAGTTAAATCTGCTTAATCCGATTACTAAATACCAAAATCTCAACGCCAAATGAGATTTAAAATCAAAATCGTTGGAGATGAAAATATAGCTTTCCTGAAAGAAACTTTCTCCCGACTGGGCGAAGTAACAGCTCTACCATCCCATCAAATAACTAACAAAAATATAAAAGATGCGGAAGTTTTATTAGTTCGTTCTCCTACAAGGGTTGACCAAGAACTCCTAAAAGAAAGTTCCGTGAAATTTGCTGGCACAGCTACTATTGGGACTGACCATATTGATACTGAATATCTTGAAAAAAGAGGAATTATCCTTGCAAGTGCCCCTGGAGTAAATTCAAATGCAGTAGCAGAATATCTTGTAGCTTGCCTTTTAGTCTTAGCCAAGAGGAAGAAATTCACTCTTCAAGGTAAAACCATAGCCGTAATTGGTGTAGGTAATATAGGAAGCAAAGTAGTGAAAAAGTGTCGGGCATTAGGAATGATACCCTTATTAAATGACCCTCCTCATCGGCGAAAAACTAAAGCCAAAAAATATTTACCTCTGGAAGCATTGTTTGAATCAGATATAATCACTCTCCATACGCCTTTAACTTATAAGGGAAGGGATGCTACTTATCATATGGTAGATAAAAAGTTTCTCAGCAAAATGAAACAAGGAGCTATACTTATCAATACTTCAAGAGGTGAGGTAATTGATGAACTTGCATTGCTTAATAGTATTGAGAAATTAAAAGCTCTGGTTCTTGATGTATGGGAAAATGAACCCAACATAAATATAGAACTTTTAAAAAAGGTAGAACTCGGCACTCCACATATAGCTGGTTATTCTATTGAAGGGAAAATACAAGCCACAGCTATGTTGTACAAAGCTCTTTGCAAATTTCTTAATAAAGAAGATAAGTGGTCACCTACTTCAAAGAATCTTCTTCCACTATCTAAAAAGAAATTGATAGAAGTAGATTGTTCTTGCAAGAGAAAAGAGATAATGGGAAAAGTAGTAAATGAGATTTATGATGTGGAAGATGATGACTACAGACTCCGAAAAATAATAGAACTGCCTTTGTCAGAGGGAGGTAAATATTTTGATGAGCTTCGCAAGAGTTATAAGTTAAGGAGAGAATTTCACAATGTTACTCTGATACTTAAAAATTGCTCGCCTGAATTGATGCAAAAGTTTAAAGGACTCGGGTTTCTATGCAGTCATCAATGAATCAAGGAACCATGGTTCAAAGGACCTTCCGATAATTCCCAATATTATAAATAGAGTTACATTCTCGGCAATGCCAACAATCCCACAAACAAATCCAGCAGTTGCCATTCCCTTACCTTTAAGACTCTTTTCACTTCGTTGAATTTCTTTCCTTGATAGAACCCCAAACACGATACCCAACACTCCAAGTACGAATCCGAGAAATGGTATAAGGAGACTTAATATTCCACATACAAGCGAAGCCACAGCTTTACCGGAAGTTCTTGTTTCCATATTATTCTTTCTTATTCTTAATCCGTATGCGTATTTCCTCAATAAGTGCTCCTATCCCAATGACGATTAAGATTGAGGGCCACATAATACTCCATGCTGGTTGCTGGATTATTCCTAAATTTCGCAATAAAAATACTACCCCAATAACCAGTATGATAAGCCCGCTATTTACTCTTGTGCGATGATACCAGCGCATTTTTCCTCCCCAGATTTTTTATTTCTGTCTCTACTATCCTTCTTGCCCATACTTCTGCTGTCCCTCCACATAACATTATAGCAACTCCCACCATTTCAGAAATTTCTTGAGCCGATGCACCAGCTTTTATTGCCCTCCTCAAATGAATCTTTACACAGGGCTCGCAATGCATAGATATAGAAATAGCAGTCCCTATGAGTTCCTTAATCTTCTTTGATAAAGCTCCTTCCTTCATAGACTCTTCGGCTTGAGCAAGATATAACTCCCATACGCGAGGAACATACTTATCTAAAAATACCTTATCCATAATGCCCCCTATTTTTCAAGAAGTGATTTTATTTCCTCTTCAAGTACCTTTTGCATCCCAGGTACAAGACCGATATGTTTTTTAGCAAGGTTTCCACTTTTATCAATAATGCAAGTTGTCGGTATAGCTTGAACTCCATATTTTCTTGCTACTTCCTGATTGCCAACGAGAATGGGATAACTAATATTATATCGCTTCGCAAATTTCCTCAACGATTCTTCTTTATCAAGTCCTACTCCCAGAACTAAAAGTCCCCGGTCCTTATATTTATCATAGAGTGAGATAAATATAGGAATTGATTGTAAACAAGGACGGCACCAGGTAGCCCAGAAATCAATTATTACAACTTTGCCCTTTTGTCCACTTAAAGTATATTCATTACCCTCAAGGTCTTTAAGAGTAAAGTCAAGTGGATTTTTTTGATTAGTTCCCTTTGGCTCCTTTTCTTTTTTCCCACAACTTACTGATAATAACACTGCCATTAGAAGCAGTGCACACAAACGAGAAATTTGTAGTTTCATCATTTCCTCCAGTTTAAAGTGATGCTATATAAAGCATAATATTCTAAAGCTAATGCTGGGAATCCCAGATACCCAAAAAGTGGCATTTCAAAGATTTTAGGGCTCGCAAGGTAAGGAACTTGATATATCCATTTTGCAGGTGCCCAGTAATTCCAAAACTCCCAAAGAAATCCACATATAAGTCCACCCACAAAGAGACACCAGAAATTCTGAAAATTCCCCTCCTGCCATTCTTTGAAAATTGACCGTCTGCCACGGAGACAGTTAATCGGGTCTAACATCAAAATAAAACCAACCCATAAAGGAATGCCGAGATACTTTGCTATCTGTGGAGGTGCAACAAAGATAGATATAAGGCAAGCCGCACCTATTATAATCAAGATATATAATATACTTTTGCGTATTTTAAATCCCCGTGTTCTTTTTTTAAAAGCACCAACCGCCTCAAGAAAATCCCGAGTCTCAAACATTCCGGGACCTATGGTTGCAAAAGCCCATGTCATCCCAATCGCACTTATCCATAGAGCTGGTAATCCCTCATACCTCCAATTCTTAATGAAAAGGTTAAAGAATTCAAACATCCACCAAAGTGCTGCACTCAGTGGAATCATAAGAAGGAAAGTGCGTCTTCTTTTAGTTATCAAAGACTCGCCCTTAATTTTAAATACAATGCCATCCATAAGTAATATGTATCCTGTCCAGACTATTGGGGTAAAAAAGATGCCCAGCCACTTAACTCCAGAAAACAAGAGGATTTCAGAAGCTATAATTAGCAGTAGTCCAAAGTAAAAATATAGCTTCAATTTTCGCGGTTATTTTTAGTCTTCACTCGGAAAAGCCCAAGTTTTAGGATAAGCAATATCAGGAATTCCTTTCACATAAGCATTAGGAAAATGAAATTGCGCTCCCACAGCAACAAAATATCTTATCTCAAATGCTTCCTCTGAATTTGCAGGATAACTTATTCCTGTATATAAATATGGTGCTCCGTATAGTGTTCTCCAGAATGCTCCTATAGAGAGGTTAAGCACGGTTTCGTTTTCCTCCATTACTGAGGTGTCAGGCACACTTTTCGTTATCATTCCTCCTCCAGCAGTTCCAAATATTTGAAGATTTCCTAACCGAAGAGGAATTTGCCTTCCATATCCACCTTCTAATATTAAAGACATAAAATTCATATCACCTTTTAGGTTATTTATAAAAGAGAATGAAAAGTCATAAGTAGTAATATCTTCGTAAGTGAGTTGAGTTCCCACCCGGCAGTTTATATATGGAGGAGCAATTACAGTATCCGATTTATTCATCATCCCAAGAAGATTGGAAAATCCCCAGGTAATGTAAAATGGAGGCAAACAAACTTGTATGGCTACTTTAAAATCCGGTCCTCCGTTTCCTAATTCATAGCTCCCCAAACTATCAGGAGTAGCAACTCTATAATCTAATTCTGCATACGGAGTGATTCCTATATCGGTAACCCAGGGCTCCCATCTCTCCCATTGTGCTAATACTACACTGGGAACCAACAATATAAAAATGAATAATGCCTTACGCATCTTTCCCTCCTTTTATCTACCTTTTGTTTATCTATACCATCCTCTCGTTGCCATCAACCACTCACTCGTTCTTCAAAACCATTCACTGGTCCTTCAAAACCATTCACTGGTCCTTCAAAACCATTCACTGGTCCTTCAAAACCACTCACTCGTTCTTCAAAACCACTCACTGGTTCTTCAAAACCATTCACTGGTCCTTCAAAACCATTCACTGGTTGCTATCCTTTTTTCGTTCATTTCTCTCCCTAAATCAATTTGTAGGGGCGTTCAATTGTTCGTTCCTACTTTTAATTATCCAATCCCATATCTGCTTTGATGCCTCAGATTTTGAGAGCAAGGGTAGTTTCTTCAGCTTTAAATTGCGGTCAATCAAGGTAATTTGAGTCTCGAATCCACCAAGTGAACTCAATGGGTTAGCAACTATGAGGTCTAAAGATTTCTCTTTAAGTTTAGCTTTCGCTCTCTCTATGACATTATTGGACTCAAGAGAAAAGCCAACAATAAATAATTTCTTGTATCTCTTCCTAACAAGTTTTAGAATGTCTTGTGTCTTCTTAAGCTCGAGCGTTAGCTTATCAGCTTTTATTTTCTTATTCTCATAGTGGACAGGAGTATAATCCGCAACAGCGGCTGTGCCAATAAGAATATGAGCTTTATCCCCACGTGCCAGAACTTCCTGAGCAAGCTCCTTAGTCGTTCGCACCTTCACAAACTCTATTCCTTTTGGAGGCTCAATCTCAACAGGTCCTGAAATCAAAACTACATCTCCACCACGAGCAAGTGCTTCTCTGGCAATCTCATATCCCATTCTACCGGATGAACGGTTAGTAATGCATCTTATGGGGTCTAAATCCTCTTGAGTGCTTCCAGCTGTTACGATAATTCGCTTACCCTGTAGAGGTGTTGCCTCTGCTTGTGCAATAATCTGATAAACTTTCTTGACGATTAAATCGGGCTCCGGGAATCTTCCTTTCCCAATTTTGTTAGTGCTGAGTGCACCTGTTTCTGGTTGTATAAAATAATAACCAAGTTTCTTTAGCTTCTTTATATTCTCCTGCAAGATTTTGTTTTCCCACATATTGGTGTTCATAGATGGAACAAAAACTACAGGAGATTTGGCTGCAGAGATTACAGAACTAAGTGTATCATCAGCTATACCGCTTGCTACTTTCCCTATAAAGTTATAAGTGCAGGGAGCAACAAGAATAAGGTCAGATGCGGCAAGTTCAATATGTATAGGAGTATTTCGCGGCTCGAATAATCCGGTTACAACTGGATTCCCTGAAAGCGTGCTAAATGAAAGAGGAGTAACAAATTTTGTTGCGTGAGGGGTAAGAACGCAGACTATCTCCTCTCCACCCTTCTTAAACCTACGAAGAATCTCAAGTGCCTTGTAAGCCGCTATACTACCCGTTATCCCCAGAACTATTCTCTTCATCTTTCTTGAAATCCTCAATTACTTTATAAATTAAACTCTCGTCTCTGTTGTCACTTA
>JAGMCN010000195.1 GCA_023129235.1 Caldifarciminota bacterium
GTTTCTGAAAGGGGATATACTCTTATTCCTCTATCTTTGTATTTTAATAAGCGTGGAATAGTGAAGCTCCAGATTGGTCTTTGTCATGGGAAAAGGCAATACGAAAAGCGTGAAGCTATAAAAAAGAGAGACCTTGACCGCGAAATCAGTTCCCAAAAGTTTTAACATTTACTCACAGAGTCTGCGACAGATTCCACAGATTAACGCAGATATGATTTGTCACAGACTCTATGAGGTGATTTCGTGGCATTTCATTTAATCATTAGAGCGGAATAATTTGTAATCCTGTGGTTTAGTAATTCGGGGGTTCTTTTGTGATGGTAATTCCGTGAGGATGGGATTCTTCTTGTCCGGCTTTGGTTATTTGGACAAACTCTCTTTTCTTTTGGAGTTCTTTAATGTTTCGTGCACCACAATATCCCATTCCAGACCGCAGTCCTCCGATAAGTTGATATATAACCTCTGATACATAACCGCGGTAAGGGACTCTTCCTTCTATGCCTTCTGGAACAAATTTCTTTGCGTGTTCCTGGAAATATCTATCTCCCGAGCCCTGTTCCATAGCACCAATTGAACCCATTGCCCGATATTGCTTATATCTTCTGCCTTCGGAAAGGATTGTCTCTCCTGGTGATTCATCGCATCCTGCAAGCAAGTTTCCAATCATAACAGTAGATGCCCCTGCTGCAAGAGCTTTTACTATATCGCCAGACCATCTTATTCCGCCATCAGCGATCAGTGGAATCCGAGCCACAGAGGCACAATCAAATATAGCAGTGAACTGAGGGACTCCAATCCCTGCAATTATACGAGTGGTGCATATAGAGCCAGGACCGATGCCAACTTTTATAGCGTCTATGTCTAATTCATTAAGAGATTTTACTGCAGACGAAGTAGCTACATTTCCAACAACAATATCAGTATCCGGAAAGAGCTTTCTTAATTTGCGAGCAGTGTTGATAACATAAACAGAATGAGCATGAGCGGTATCAAGCACAAGACAGTCGCATTCGCATTTTACGAGTTCACGAGCGCGGTCCATTGTATCCTGTGTAACACCGACTGCAGCTCCTACGCAAAGTCTCCCAAGAGAATCTTTTGTTGAAGCTGGAGAGATTTCTTTCCGTGTCAGGTCTTTTAATGTGATAAGCCCGCATAAAATACCTTTGGAATCTACTACGGGCAGTTTCTCGACTTTGCGTTTATTTAATATAGTTCGTGATTCTTCTTGAGAAGTCCCGGGCTTGCAGGTAATAAGATTATCTTTTGTCATAATCTCGGATACTAATTTGTCAGGATTCTTTTCAAACCGCAGGTCTCTTCTTGTCAATATGCCGACAAGTTTATTTTTTTTGTCAATTATCGGAAAGCCCGATATATTATGGAGCTTCATTAGCTCGCGGGCATAAGATATTTTTTCTTGAGGAAAGAGAGTAAAAGGGAAGCGAATAAGCCACGATTCGTGCCGCTTTACACGGCTCACTTCTTGTGCCTGCCGCTCTATTGATAAGTTTTTATGTATAATCCCAATGCTACCTTCTCTTGCCAATGCAATAGCCATTTTTGATTCGGTGACAGTATCCATAGCCGCAGATACTATAGGAATAGATAGAGATATATTGCGAGTGAACTGAGTTCTTGTGTCTGTGTCAGCAGGGAGGACTTTTGATGCCTTTGGCACAAGTAGAACATCATCAAAAGTAAGTGCTTCTTTTATAAAATGCTTATCCATTTGTTTCAATAATACCTGATATTTCTGTCAATACAACTTTTCTATTTACTTTACATTCCTCTCTATTTTACTCAATCATAGAGCAATTTAAGTACTGGTTACTTGTACCGTGTCAGGAAAGCTTTTTTTCAAATATTTTTCAAAAGTCTTTCGAAAGTGGAATCCGTAAATCGAAAAAGTAATTGCCGATGGGAAAAGTTGTGGATGCCTGAATAAAGACCAGAAAAAGAGCTTCCAGTAATAAACCCTTGCTTTATCTTTTATGCCCAGAAACCATAGGGATTTAAAAAATGCTCCAG
>JAGMCN010000196.1 GCA_023129235.1 Caldifarciminota bacterium
CCTATCCGAAGAGCAAGCTTTTCTCTCCACCAGTATTCGGCTCCAAAATGGGCATCTGTATGTATTTCAGTAAATTGAGCTACCCTTTTCTCAGGAGATGTGTCAAAACCCAGAGAAATATTAATTTTACCTATAGGAAATTTTTCTCCTATTGAGACCCCTGATTTTACAAGTAATGGAACTTTATCTTTAATTTCAAGTGTATCTGACCAATAAACTGGAGCCCCCATCATATTTACAAGATTTAGTCCAAACTTTATTCCCTTAAATGTTGAAAGGATTCCACAATCTGTTTCAACTCCATATGCACTTGCTACAGCCCAATCTCTATATATCCCCTTGACATTTATTCCAACATCTATAGAACTAACTGACCTTGCACAAGAAAGATAAACCACATAATCTGATGTATTAACCCATCCCGTATCTTCTATTCCAGCTTCAGTTGAATCTGTGAGAGGTATTGCAGATGCTTCAAGCCAGTAAAGAGCTATACCCAGAGTATATTGATGAGATGGATAAATAAATGCCCCTACGTTGGTTGTTACAGAACTATCAATATCTGCTGAGTGCATAAGGAAGACTTCACGGTTTTTAAGTTGTGCAAGTCCTGCTGGATTCCAATAAAATGCTGTTGGGTCATCTGCAAGTCCTACAAACGCATTTCCCATTCCAAGAGCTCTTGCTCCAACACCAAGCTCCATAAATTCATTTAAATATATATCACCAAAAAAATTTAAACACAAAAAAAGTAGCATAATATTTTTTATAATACTTATCTTCACTTACATTGTCAATTAAAAAACTTTGTTTTTTAAGAAAAAAAACCTTGACAAGATAATAAACTCTGATAGAAAAGTTACATATAGCTTTAGAAGGAGGTGAAAGATGTATAAGAAACTGGGTGGTAGTATTTTTCTTCTATTAGTATGGTGCTCAATGGTTTCTTCACAAACTCTTATTCCAAAGGAAGCTATTTTTAAGGGTACGCTTAGAGGCAGGAATATCATCGTTGACGGAGTATTTGAAGGAACACTCTCAGCAGATGAATTAATTGAGGTAACCGAGGATGGAATAGTAAGTGGCAATGTAGAGACTACTGACCTTATAGTAGAAGGAAGAATGGGAGGCACTATTCTTGCTATTGCACTCGTAATTCTTAAACCAACAGCAGCAGTAGCTGGTACCCTACAATGTAGAGACCTAATAATTGAGGAGGGAGCCATACTTTCCGCACTCACATCAATGGGAGAAGTTAGAACTGTCGGTGGAAAGAAACAAGTCGTCAAGAAAAAATCAGCTCTTCCAACAAGTGGAAGAAGGAGAAGAAGAAGTAGCAGAAGAAGGAGATAGTTGAAAATCCCTTCATAGTTAAAAGGAGGTATAATGCATAAAGGGTTTTTTATTTTCCTTTTATCATTAGCACTTATTGTAGGTTGTGCAAAAGAGCCAGAATATGAGTACGCTGAGGATTGGGAAGAAGAGGAAGAATTTGTAGAAGAAGAATATGATTTCCCTGTGCTTGACGAAGATGCAGAGTTTGAAGGAGTAATAGACACGGATGGCGATTTTACTATAAGAGGAAGACTGAAAGGGGTAGTAATAGCAACTGGCACAGTTCTAATTGACGAAACAGGAATAGTTGAGTGTGACAGTATAGTTGCTACTGATATTATAGTAAAAGGGCATGTTACCGGAGATCTTAAGGCTATAAATGAAATACGGGTAGACACAACAGGGATTGTTATAGGAAGTACTTTTCAAAAGAATCTTATAGTGAATGGTGGCTCAATATTTGATGGTAAATCGGGAATGGGTGGCTATAAAAAAAGAAGAACTAAATAAATTCAATTTCTTTAAAGAGTTCTATTCCTATAAAACTCTGACTTCTACAAACGAAACTGCAAAAAAGTTTATTCAAGGTAATACAGTTCCCAGTTATTTTGTCATTAGTAGTGAAATACAAACTCAAGGAAAAGGAAGATGGGGAAGAAAATGGTTTTCTTATCCGGGTGGGCTATGGTGCAGTCTTGTTCTTCCTAAAACTTCAGTTCCTTCGTTAAGAGCTACATTTAGTGTTATTCAGACAATTAGGCAACTTACCCCATTAACTCCAGGTATAAGATGGCCTAATGACATTATTATAAAGAATAAGAAAGCAGGTGGAGTGATTACAGAAAGTGAATCTGGAAAGTTAGTGATTGGAGTAGGAGTTAATATAAATCAGGAAAATTTCCCACCAGAGCTCAGAGATGCTACAAGTTTATACATAGAACTTGGAAAATCTATATCCATACGACAGTTTTTATTTGAGTTTATTGAAAACTTTGAGAAAAACCTTCTTATAGATGAAATTATAGATAAGATAAGATAAGAGAATTTCTTCTCTTGCTTGGCGAGAGAGTAACAGTAAAAGTAAAAGGTGGAGTAAAAACTGGAGAATTCTTTGATATTGGTTCCGACGGCAGTTTATTCTTAAGAGAAACAACCGGAATAATTAGTAAATTAGCTCCATCTGAGGTTGAATTTATAAGATGATTTGGCTTATTATTTTAACTCTTTCAATTGATACTTTGAAATATGATGATGGAATACCTGAGGGATTTTATATAGTAGGAGATTATAAAAACGACAAGATTGGAGTGAAATTTGAGTATCCACATCAACACTATAAGGTGCTTGGTGTTCTTGTATTTGCAAATACTATAGATGGTTTTATTGATGCCTGCTTATGCCCAGATAATAACGGAATGCCTGATACCTTAAAGCCATATGCACACATAGATTCAATTTACTCAGTTACAAAAGATTGGATGTTCACTCCAATTGAAGCAAAAATCAACGGTGCCACTCCCCTCTGGTTTATTTTGAGAATGTCAGCTAACCCCGGAATTGGAGGAGACACAAATAATCCAAACGAACATTCCTGGTATTACTCAGACCTTACAGGATGGAAGCCGTCTGAATATAACTGGCTTATAAGACTTGTTGTGGAATGGGAAACAGAATATTATGAAGATTTTGCAGATTCAAATGGAGGATATACAGGAAATTGGGAATTTGGAGTCCCAACAATCATAGAGCCCTGTAGAGATAATTGCTTTGGAACAAAATTAAATACTTTATATCCACACAATACTTATCTACAGCTTGAATCCCCTTGGATTCCAGTTAAAAATTATGGGTTCCAAGACCCTATGCTTAGTTTCAGGCACTTTTACAAGACTCAGTATGAAGCTGATGGAGGCAATGTAAAAATATCCCAAGATTCACTAAATTGGATATTAATCAACCCACTTAGAGAAGGAGGATATGATATAGTCCTTTCCGGAGCTTGTGAGATTGATGGAGAACTTGGTTTTTCTGGTAAATCTGATGGATGGCGTAAAGAATACTTCCTCTTGCCACAATGGGATTCACTCAAAGTAAGATGGTGTTTTGGCTCAGACGAAGCCGCAAATGATTTAGGATGGTTTGTGGATGAAATAAAAATAGGAGAACGGCTCCCTAACAATGATGTATCTCCAGTTTCAATAAATTTCGGGAGAGTCATTCCACCAGAAACTACACTGATTCCAGAGGTTAAGATTAAAAACACAGGAATATCTTCCACAGGCATCTTCTCTGCTGAATGTGTAATAGAATCTTGCGGAGTTATTATTTATCAGGATAATCAACCAATGGGCTCTCTCGCACCTGATTCAATTGCAACAGTTAACTTTACCACCTGGAACACAGGACCCAAAAATGTAACTTATGACATAAAAACCTACACAGATAATGACCAAACTAATGATACTCTCAAGGTTACTACTCTTGCATTTCCTTTGATAACTGAGCTCACAGCCGGGTTCACCGAGACCCCTCCTTTAATAGATGGAATAATAGATAGTATTGAATGGAAAGATGCAACCCAAA
>JAGMCN010000197.1 GCA_023129235.1 Caldifarciminota bacterium
AAACTATTGGATAGAGCAGAAGAAACGGGCAGTTATTTTCTAAAGAAACTAGAAGAATTACAGTCCCGCCATGAACTCATCGGCTGTGTTCAGGGCAAAGGTTTAATGCTTTCACTTGAATTTGTTAAAGACCGCAAGACAAAAGAACCTTTTGGAAGCATTGCGATAGTAAAAGAGGCGCTTAAAAAAGGATTGCTCTTAACTATCTCCGGTCATTTTGGAAATAGGCTGAACATAGTTCCTCCGTTGATAATAGAGAAGGAACAAATAGACACAGCTGTAAAAATAATGGATGAAGTTATTGGATGGATAGAGAAATGAAAGCTAAAGAACTTGAAGGGTTTTTTCGTAATATAAGTCCACATGTTTTTTTAAGGGAAACATGTGATGGTTTCAAATTTGGAGAACCAAAAATAGAAATTAAAGCCATAGGTGTAACTTGGATGGCAACAAATAAGGTTATTAAGGAATCTATTCGAAGGAATATTAATTGTATAATTACCCATGAACCCATATTTTATTGCGAAGACACAGATATTAAAAATTTGAAGGTTGTCTGGCAGGAAAAAGCATTTAAGGAAAAAATTCGGCTTTTATCGGACAACAATATTGTAGTATATAGAGCGCATGATTCGTGGGATACATTTAAAAAATATGGAATTTTAGATAGCTGGGCAGCAGTGTTGGGGTTAAACAAAGTTGTTGCTGAAGATGGCTATCATAAAATATATAAAATTCCCAAAAAGCCTTTGAAGAATATTGCTTTAGAAATAAAAGCTAAGATGAAGAATCAAAGTATTCGAGTAGCAGGTAATTTAAATAAGGAAGTGTCTAAAATAGGTCTGGGTGTAGGTGCATGGGGTACAATGTTTAATCTGAAATCATGTATGCACATGAGGGCGGATCTTTTTATAACAGGTGAAACAACGGAGTGGGATGTGGTGAGATTCGCCATAGATTCCGGTATAGCTATGATTGTTGTAGGGCATATAAATTCTGAAAATTTTGGAATGGCGAACATGGCGGAATATTTAAGAGAACATTTAGATACTCCAATTACATTTTTCGATGCAGGTGAAATTTATAGTTATCTTTAACCATTTTGACAAATAGTTGGTGGTAAGTTGAAAAAAATGAATATCTAAAGGCAATAAAGATATTAGTTTTGACCATTACAAGCTGGGCTTCATGAATGGATATGCTGTCCAAGATTAGGTAAAATTGGAGGTTATTATGAACTGCGATGACCAAAAAAATTGGCACATTAAGTTATAAAAAAGAGGAAGGTAGGTAATGTTAGTGAGTATGCGCCAAAAAGGAGTGTTTTTCAATGAACCTTAAACCAATAGTGTTTGAAGAATTGCCTGTTCATGACACTTGCTGGTCATTGATTACGGGAGCTGATGGAAAGGTTTATATTGGTGTTTGTGGGGAAATGACAGGCGGCATGAGTGCCTATGTTGTATCCTACGACCCGGAGACTGAAAAAGTGGAATATCTTTTAGAGGTAGCAGAGGTATTGGGAATACTACCTAATAATGGGGAAGCAACACATGCTAAGGTCCACTTTTGTCTTCTCTCTGATGATGAGGGAATACTCTATGCGGCTACTCATTGCACAGGGCCTCCTTCTGGAGATGTCATCTGGAGACCATGGAACTGCTGGAGCCATCCGGTAAAGCATTTCAGAGGTTCAGGGATATTTGGCTATGACCCTAAAAAGAAAGAAGTTCTCTTTACTGATTTGTTTCTTCCCCACGAAGGGAGCAGATGTATGGCTATAAGCTGCAAAAGGAGAAAGATTTATGGAATCTCTTATCCAAGGAATCACTTCTTTATTTATGACCTGAATAAACATGAAGTAAGAGACCTTGGTCGTATTGGCTGCGTTAATTCTTTAGCTATATTCTTAGATGCTGATGAGAATGCTTATACTACAGATGAGTATGGTTATCTTATTCGGTGTGATGGGGATAAGGAAGAGTTGGAGGAAATGGGCATTCAAATTCCCCATCCCTCTTTTCAGAATGGATTTCATAATGTGCTCCATGATGCAGTTGCCAGTCCTGACAGCAAAGATGTTTATATAGTACTTCAGAACTTTGGAGGAGAGCTATTCAGGTATAATTTTAAGAAGAACAAAATTCAAGATCTTGGCAAAGCTTGTGGAGAAGAAATTACAGAATGGTCTCCCACATCTCACATAATAGATGATAATGTAGGCGGGTTGGTCTTTGGGCTTGATGGGTATTTGTACTTTGCTGCCAATTTGCATGAGGAGAAGTTTAACGGCCCTTACCTCATTAGGTTAAATCCTGAGAATTTGGAAAGAGAGAATCTAGGACAAATTGCATATCAAGGGAAAGCAGCGGATCATATTTCCCGGGCTTCTCGTGATTTCCGCGGGGATCTTTATTTTGCTGAAGTGGGCAATCGTCCAACTAAGATATTCAAGTATCAACCGGAAGGGATAAAAGAGAATAAACTCTATCCTTCTGAAGGGGAAATTAGATATTGGGGGTGAGAAAATGCTAAATCTAAGAGACAAAAAGTGGCCGGTTCCTCCGGGAGAGGAAGAAAGATTTAAAGGGGAGAAAGTAAAAAAATTTTTGAAGATAAGGGCTGAATATGAGAAATCAGCTTTTGTCAGTGAGGGGCATATAGAAGTAAGAAGACTTGGTCCTGTTGCTTTTGCAAAGCCTATTCCGCCTGGTGAATCAGCTATTACAGCCCTTGTTCCATATCATAACGGAAAAATTTACGGAGGGACCTCAGGTAAAAAAGCACATCTATTTTATTATGACCCTTCTCCGGACGCTGATACAGTTGTGGATATTGGAGTAATAGGAGAAAATTCAAGGATAACTTCTCTTGTTGCTGAAGAAAAAGGGAGGATATTTGGGGGAACAGTGAGGGAAGATAGAAATAGTGATGGATACTTATTTTCTTATTCACCGTGCGAGGTAATGATAGAGAGAGTTGATATTAAAGGTAAAAGCGTGAGAGAAATATTTGACACACCAGCAGAAGATCAGATTTTCCACAGTATAGTTGACCCGTGTCATTCTGCAGGAGAGATAAATATTTTACCTGCTCCGGTAAAAGGAGATGGAATTGGTTCTTTAGTGATAGATAATGAGAGAAAATTATTATACGGGCTATCGGATAAGAAAGGAATATTTTTTATTTACGATATTTCTGAAGAAAAGGTAATAATCAAAGAAAAAGTTGATGAAATTAATGAATTCTCAAAAAAGCTAATTATGGATAAAGAAGGAATGGTTTATGGAGCAAAAG
>JAGMCN010000198.1 GCA_023129235.1 Caldifarciminota bacterium
CTATCTGCTCTTGCGTCCCTTTTTCCATTGTCAAAGAAAGATATTGTGCAAAAATCACATTATCTTTGGAATGTTCCGTCAACCATGACTTCATTATAAAAATTGCTTCTCTTTCCAAACCCCTACTTAAGTGTTCAATAACTAGCAGTCGGCAGTCTTGTGTGTCATTTGGGACACGTAACAAGATTTCTTCAGTGCACTTTTCTGCCTCCTTCTGGAGATTTAATTGTTTGTAGATTAGTCTCCATATGCCTAATTCTGAAATGGTTGCATAACGCAATATATCCGCAATTTTTTTGCTTTTAACGATAAAATCTCGGATCTCCCTCAGGTTTTGCTCTTTCTCCTCCTGTGAAATAACCTGCGTCAAACGAGCTATGAATCTCCTGTGCAACAAATTTTCCTCGTTCGTAGCTTCTAAAATTTCCTTGAACAAGACTTTCGGGTGTCGCGAATAAAAGAGAAGAGCTTCCTTAGCAATGAGTTGATGTCCTGCCTTAATATACTTTGGGGGATGCGAATATACGAAGACATCATAAAATATACCTTTTGCCGCTTCCTTCTCAAGTAATCTGTAAAATCTCCCTTTTTCATCCAGATTTGCCAACAAATCCTCTGGAATTGAAGTGTAATAATTGTATGAAAAACATACATATTCGTAAGCGCGATATAAAATTTCGTCTTTCTCCTTAAGTTTATCTACTATATCGCGCACAATTTCATGGAAGCCCTTTCCCTTAGTCAATACCATCCCTAATGCAAGAAAAAAAGTAGTTTTATCAAATATATGCTGTTCATCGAGAGAAAAAGCCTCATAGGATTTCCCTAATCGCTTAAGGAGTTCATTTTTCTCTATATCACTCAATTTTAGTTCTATCTTTTTTATAAATCCACTAAGCCCACGAGCTTCCTGGTACTCACTAGAGCGTGAAGTCGCTATGATCGTAACTGGAAGGACATCTTTGTTAATACTCTGCAGCGCTAGCACAAAATCTTTATAGCGGAACAAATCGTCTATCAAAATGTAAAAAGGGCGATCGATATATTCTGTTAATTCAGAAACGCGATACCAGAATTGTGAATCGCTGTTGTCAGTAAGGCGGAGGACAATTTCCCCCTGTTGGAAGAGTTGATAAGCTGCCCTCCATGCTGCTGTTGTTTTTCCAGCGCCGGGTTCTGCGACAATACAAACAATACGAAAGCCATTCCTCTCCTGTAATGCCTGTTCTATTTCTTTTTCTCGATCTCGTCTCACATCTCCACCGGCTGCTATTATTCCCCATGATGGAGGATTGCCACTATAAAACCCAAAAATCTCTTCTTTAGAAGCTGATAACACTAATGACTTGTCTAACCGTTCACATTTTAGTTCATGGATAATTTTTGATAAGTAATCGATCCTCTTTCTGGTTGCTTCTTCAAAACTCGTTATTAGCTTTCTGAACTCACTCTTGTATTTATCGATGCATAATAAATCGAGAGCATTTACCTCAAAGTTTTTCACATCTTCATCAGAGATTTCTCTACTATGAGCTTCATCTGTCCTAATAGGATATAACTTTGAGAATTTGTTTTTAATTACATATTTAGCTTCTTTGCTTTCTCCATAATATTTACCAAAAACATCTTTCCAGTTACTTTTAAATAAAAATATCTCTAAATAATCAGGAATATCTGCGAAACCGATTAATGGATACCTTTCTGTTGCTATTCCTTCTTTAATGCGTTCTTTTTTTCGATCAGCACATTTTTTTTGAACACCAGAAGGAACCCTTTCTTTCCACCACTCTCCCTTATAATGTTCTTCTAATTTCTTGCTAATAAATTCTCTCATGAAATCTTCAAGAAATTTACGATGTCTAGCTATTTTTGTGTTATTATCAATTGAAAAAATCCGAATAGAAAGTTCGGGTTCTTCCTTCTCTTCCCTTATCGGCACAGCCTTTCTTTCATATAGCATTCGTGCATCTTCAACCTCTTGTAATCCTTCCCTTCTCCATGTTTCATCCCCAACTACGAGAACTTCTTTAAATCTCGGTGAACTCGGGATTTTGTATAAAACCTCACCGACTAATCCTAATTCGTCTCTTAACTCTTCCTTTGCTTTTTCAAGTTCCTTCTCATTCTTATCCCCATAAGGTTTAAGCGCTATATACTCTCGGAGAAAATAGGCATATTCAATCGCTTGGTGCTTGGGATAATGCTCCTTCTGGATATTCAAAATTTCTATCCTTACAGAAAGTTTCTTAAGGAAATTGTAAGCACCCTTATATCTCTTATCCTCTTCTAAATGCTTTAAATTGCTCAAAAATTCACTACACAACTTAAGAATATTATCGGGATTTTCTTCTTTCTCTAACTCTTTTATCTTATCACTCCCCACAACTGGTTTTGTAATCGCAGTGAAATCATCTTTAATCTCTCTTATCTTTACCCTATTATTTTTTAATTTTTTATCGTATCGCTCTTTTTCAGCTCTTCTGTAATTAATATCACACGCGTCAGCAAGTTGGAGTAATGCTGCAAGAAATCTAAGCCTTATATATTCACGTTTTTCATTAGTGGTATATTCTTCTACGAATTTGTCAATTATTTTCTTATCACCAAATTCTTTTGCTTGTTTTTCCGTTAACGGTGCTTTGCTCTGGTGGTATTTTGCAATATCGGCAATTATTCGTCTTTCATCGGAATTTAAAGGAATTCCTTTTTCCTCCATTATCATTTCAGCACTGTATAATCCGTGTTTTTTCCGAATTTCAATGCTTCTCTCACTATATTTATCTTTTATTTCTTCTCGGTAACACATCCCAATGTCGTGGAGAAGCGCAGCGCACATCAAATAAAATAGCTCCCAGGCATTTAAGAATTCCTTATTCTCCTTGAATTTTGGGAGTAAGATACCATCCAAATTTGAAAGAACACCTTTTGCGTGCTCAAAACCATGATCAACGAACCAAGGGCATTGGTTAAAATCAATATATATTCCTCTCTCATGATCCTTACAATAGATCATCAAATTCTCAAATCTTGTTCTCAAATCGCCTTCCAAGAAGTCCTTTAAATGTACCTCAAATGACATATAAATATGTTTCTTTTTCTTTTATAAATACTTCATGTTTATGTGAGCTTTGGGACACAATTCCTGTATCT
>JAGMCN010000199.1 GCA_023129235.1 Caldifarciminota bacterium
GACCGCATTGCTGGTGCTATGAGCCGATTTGGTCCATCAGATGGCGAACCAATTCAACACAAACTTGTTACACGAGCCATTGGAGGTGCTCAAAAAAGAGTAGAGCTCTTTAATTTTGATATAAGAAAGCATCTCCTGGAATATGACGATGTAATTAATCGCCAAAGAGAGACAATATACAAGATGCGAGACGAAATACTTGAAGGAGAAGACCTGTCGGATAAGATTCACGGAATGATAGAGGATGTCCTGGATGGAATTGTAGATACTCATACTTCGGGTAATTATCCTGAAAGTTGGGATTGGGAAGGTTTAAGTTTTGAGTTAAGAGAGGTTTTTCTGTTTGATTTTAGAATTTCAGATGAAGATAAAAACGATATTAAAAAAGAAGAATTAAGAGAAAAGTTAAGTTCTCTCATATTTAATTTCTACCAAACCAGAGCAGAACAAATAGGGTCTGAAATGATGAGAGACCTTGAACATCAGGTCCTTTTGCATATAATAGACAAGAATTGGAAAGACCATTTATATGAACTTGATGCTCTTAAAGAAGGAATAGGACTTCGTGGATATGCTCAACGAGACCCATTAGTTGAATACAAAAGAGAAGCTTATGGATATTTCGAGAAATTCCTTGACAGTATTGCTCGTGAGGTTGTGCGGAATCTATTTGGCTTGAGGTTTAGAACTGATGAAGAAAGGAAACGCGAAGCTACTATCTCAAGAGAGAAAGCATACAAACCAGATGCAACTACAGCAGAACCAGCTGTGGCTCGAACACCAGAGCCGACTGCTAGAGTTCAGACAAGTGCAGATGGAAGGCCATCACCTATAGGAAGACCTTATGAAGTTCCTCAAGAAAGGCCTGTTATAGAGACCTACAAAAGAAAAGCTCAAAAGGTGAATAGAAACGACCCCTGTCCTTGTGGAAGTGGCAAAAAATATAAGAACTGCTGTGGCAAAGCTTGATTATCCTCACCAATTAAAGTGAATTCCTGCTCCCCATCCAATTTCACTATACTTTTTCTGTCTTCTCCAATCAGGCTCGGGTCTGAAAAGATAAAAGGTAAATATCTCAATATTAAATGAGATAGCATCTGAAAACGGAAGTTCAAACCTTGCAAGTTTTGAAAGAAGTAGAAGAGGATAAAAATCCATACCTATAACTCCTGTTGGACCATAAGAGGATGTTTCTGCGAGTTTAGGGATGACTGTGGAGGTTGTATCTTCGTATTCGTGTTCATGTTTTTCCCACCAGTTAGATTCTTTTGTGCCTTCAATACCTACGCCAATATATGGCTGATACCAGGATTTACGAGTAAAGTAACGTTCTATCCTCAGACCAAAATTTACCCAAAAATAGGGTCTCCAAAAACTCTCTTTATATTCCGTCTCTCTGTCGTAGTTTTCTGGATGCCAGAAATACTTGGCAGAGTCCACTTTGGTCTCACCAGTCTCAAAGTTTAATATTAAATGACCATAGAATCCTTGTTTGGTTCCCAATTTAAAACTTATTCCTTCAGCAAGGGGGTCATGGGCAAATCCCAATGCGCCTCCCTCAATAAATCCAAATAAGACAAGAGAAAAAATACTCATCTTTCCTCCTTTTGATTTTCACCTTATCATAGTTTTTATACTAAGTCAAGGGATTATTTTCGTGATATGCTATGAAATTATAAACCACAGAGAGCACACAGAACAAATGCTAAATTCTAAATGCTAAATTATGAATTTTAATACACATCACGGAAGCACTGAAGTACAGAAACACAAAATTATCTCTGGTTTTCCGTGTTTCAGAAATTCCGTGTCTCAGTGATTAAATTTTCCATCTCAATTTAGCATTCAGCATTTATAATTCATAATTTTCTTTCTCTGTGTCCTCTGTGGTTCAATTTTTCCTTGACGAAGTGAGGAAAAGGAATATAATTTAATTATGTTTGAGGAAGAACAAGAAAAAATCAGGATTGAGAAGCTAAAGAAAATCAAAGAATCAGGCATATTGCCTTATCCTTACAAGTTTGAGTGCACACAGGGAATTAAAGATATTCGTGAGAGCAAGGAAGAATTCATTGATAAAGAGGTCCAACTTGCTGGTAGAATCTTAGCTATTCGTGGGCATGGGAAAGTGATTTTTGCTGACCTCCAGGACAGGGATAGCAAGATTCAGCTATATCTTAAGTCTGATTTCCTTGGCGAGAGCTTTAACCTTTCAAAACTCCTTGATATTGGAGATTTTATTGGAGTTCGGGGTAAAGTCTTCGAGACCAAAACTGAGGAGCTTACTATCTCGGTTCAGGAATTTACTTTGCTTAGCAAATCGCTTCATCCCTTACCAGAAAAATGGCACGGGCTTATAGACAAGGAAATAAGATTCCGTAAGCGATACTTGGACTTGGTTATGAGTCCTGAAGTTAAGGAAGTCTTTATTAAGAGGACATTTATAATTAAGCAAATAAGGGAATTTCTTGATGCTCGTGGGTTTCTTGAAGTGGAGACTCCTGTATTGCAAGGTGTTTATGGAGGCGGGTTTGCAGAGCCGTTCAAGAGTTATTACAAGAGTTTAGACAGGGATTTCTATTTAAGGATTTCTGACGAGCTTTATCTGAAGCGTCTTATTATTGGTGGATTTGAGCGAGTATATGAGTTTGGAAAGGATTTCAGGAATGAAGGGATGGACAGACTGCATAATCCAGAGTTTACGGTGCTTGAGTTATATCAAG
>JAGMCN010000002.1 GCA_023129235.1 Caldifarciminota bacterium
TTATCAAGGAGTTCATCTTTATTTTTACACTCCTCAAGCTCAAAATACGGCGAAACTAAATTGGCAAAATCACTTGTATCCACCCCATAAATTGCTCTATGTGTGGGCAAAATCACAAGCCCCGGGTCTTCCATTCCCACAAATGTTATCATTCTATAATTAGCATCCTTGTTCTCTTTGCGATAATTCAGGGCAGTTTCATACCGATGATGCCCATCAGCAATAAGAAGTGTCTTTTGCCCCATTAAATCCTGAATTTCTCTAATTATATCCTCGTTCCATATTCTCCATAATTTATGATGCACCCCGGGCTCATAAGACTCACAAACATCTGCTAATGGCGTCACTCCTGAAATCTTTTCGTCAATGAGACTTGAGATTTTATGCTCCGGGTCAGAATAAAGCATAAATATCTGCCCAAAGTTCGCACGAGTGGCACTGAGCAAATCCAACCTGTCTTTTTTAGGACCTGATAATGTCCGCTCGTGTGGTATCACCACTCCACTCGAGAATTCTTCAAGCTTCAAGAATGCCACAAAACCTTTACGAATTCTCTCTTCACCCAGAAAATTATACTCCTGCCAATAAGGATAAATGCTCGACTCTCCATCCTGCATTAATATCTCTTTGTCTTGCCACTCTCTAAAAAAGTTACTTGCTTCAGTGTAAGGGCTTTCTCCTTTCCCAAGAATAATCCTTGTTATATTGTATGGACTCCTATCATAATAAGCAGTTTGCATCTCTTTGGTAATCTTGTCGTATGGCTGTGTTATTACACCTTCAAGCTCTACCTTCTCTTGATTATATCTCAACCCCTTAAACGGTTTAATCTCTGCCATTATTTCGCAAACTCCTTTATTATATTTACTACTTCTGCTCCCACTCTTGCCTGTGCTTCCTTAGTTGATGCCCCTATATGCGGGGTAAATGTCACATTTGGGAGTTTAAGAAGTTCACTCTGAGGTGGGGGTTCTTGCTCAAATACATCAAGCCCTGCGCCTCTTATTTTCTCGCTCTTTAACGCTTTTAGCAATGCCTCTTCATCTACCACTCCTCCTCGTGCGCAGTTTACCAAAATCACACCTTCCTTCATTTTCTCAAACTCACTATCTCCAATAAAATGTCTTGTCTCATCAGTAAGAGGAGTATGCACAGATATATAATCGGCTTCCTGAAGCAATTTATCAAGTTCTACAGACTCCACACCCTCTACATCTTTTACATAAGGGTCATATCCTACTACTCTCATCCCTAAAGCGCGAGAGCGATTAATGAGCTCTCGTCCAATTCTTCCAAGTCCTATTACTCCAAGTGTCTTGCCAGCAAGCTCTATACCCTTTAACTTCTTCTTCTCCCATTGCCCTTCACTTAGTCCTTTAGTTCCTCTCACAATATGTCTTGACAAAGCAAACATATGTGCAAGCACAAGTTCTGCCACGCTCGCACTGCTTGCAGCAGGCGTGTTTTTTACTTCTATACCCTTAGATTTTGCATATTCTACATCTACATTATCAAGTCCTACTCCACCTCGAACAATGAGTTTCATATTCTGCATCTTGTCTATCATATCGCTTCTCACCTTTGTAGCACTCCTCACAGTCATAATATCAAAGTCGCTTACCTTATTTAGAAGTTCTTCTTTTGGCAATGCCGATAAGTCTTCTACTTCAAGCCCTGCCTCTTTTAATCCCTGAATTGCCTGAGGGGCAAGTGGGTCTGCTACTAAAACTCTCATTTCCTCCTCCTTTTAAAACTCATTTCTTTTCTGTCGTTCTTAACAATAGCGAAAAATCTATTATTTCAAAAACATTTCTTCCATCGCTCGTACTCCATTTCCCAGTTCCACCGGATACCCTAAATTCTTAAGTGTTAATTCAACTGCTGAAATTGCCGTTATCACATCAAATTTATCCATATACCCGAGATGTGCTATCCTGAATATCTTGCCTTTTAAATGCGCCTGTCCACCCGCTACCTTTACTCCATACTTCTTGTCAAGCGTATTCTTTAATTCTATCCCGTCTATTCCATCGGGGACTCTAATTGCAGTTACCGAATTCGCAGGATACTTTGAGAGCAGTTCTAACTCTAATGCACCAGCCGCTGTTCTCGTTGCATCTGCAAGCATAGAGTGTCTTGCCAATACTTTATCAATTCCTTCCTCGTTTAACATCTTAAGCGATTCATCAAGTGCTAAAATCAAAGAAACGGCTGGAGTATAAGGAGTATCTGCTTTTTCCCATGACTTGCGAGCTTTTTTCCAGTCAAAGTAGTATTTCGGGAGATTGGATTGCTCGGCAAATTCCCATGCTTTATTTGATACGCTTGCAAACGCAAGTCCCGGGGGTAACATCAACCCTTTTTGCGACCCGGATACACAAATATCCACTCCCCACTCATCGTTCCGAATATCACAAGCCCCAAGTCCCGAAATCGCATCAACCACTAAAATAGTGCCAGCTTTCTCTCTCACTATCTCTCCATATTCCTGTATTGGAAATATCGTGCCTGTTGAGGTTTCGCACAATGGGACAAGTAACGCCTTAATGTCAGGGTCCTTATCCAAATATTCTTTAACCACCGGAGGTTCAGCTATATTTCCCCATTCTACTTCTACAGGTATTACCTTGACTCCATAGGCTTTACATATCTCAGCCCATCGTTCACTAAATTTACCTGCTATTGGAACCAACGCCTTATCACCAGCCGAAAGCATATTAGCAACCGCACCCTCCATTGCCCCCGTACCACTGGATGTAAAAGTAAGAACCGGATTCTCAGTCTTGAAAATGGGTCTTAAATTCTCCGAAACTCTCCCGAAAATTGCGGAATGCTCTTTCGTGCGGTGGTGAATTATCTCCTGCGACTCTACCCGCCTAACTCTATCAGGCACAGGCGTAGGGCCTGGCGTCATCAAATACACCTTTCTCATAATCCCTCCTATTCGCAGAAATATCAATGAACCAGAGCCTTGTCTCTAACCAAAGACCCTGCTTGCATTTACAAAATACCGCACCCCTACATCCTTGTCAAGTCTTTTTTTACAAAAAGTTTGAAATTTATTATTTTTTACTCATTTATTTCAGATTTACGATGAAAAGATGGGTTTCCTTCTTCTTTTGTGCCAAATAGACTCAAAATAGCCGTTATAGTATATTGTAGAGGGGTCTCAGTGTTGGAGTGGGGTGCCTCTTTTTTGTCGCAGGCTCGTTTTGAGGGGATTGTGTTGACTGACGTAGTGGCTAATGCTATGGATGTAAATGGAAGGAGGTTTTACCTGATTAAAATGAGTTTCTTGGTAGATTTGTAATCACCTATGCTGAATTTTGCAAAATAGATGCCTGTAGGGAGTCCTTCTCCGTCCCACTTGACTTTGTAATGCCCGACATTCTTCTCCTCGCCTATCAGCGTCTTTGCACATCTGCCTGCTACATCATAAATCTTTAGTAAGACTTTGCTCTTAACTGGAATCTGATACTTAATAATTGTGGACTTAATAAACGGATTTGGAGAAACTTTCAATTCCTGTTCCTCATTTCTCAATTCTCTTTCTTCCACTCCCGATCCACCATAGTACTCAATAATACAAAGTCCATTATCTCTATTTGCCACATAAGCGAGACTATCAACTACATAGACATCCAATGCCATGTCTGTAAAATAAAATCCGATTTCTACCGGTGATGCAGGATTTGCTACATCTATTATCCGAAGCCCAGTATTTGCATTTGCCATATAGACAAGATTATCAACCATATAGAACGAGCTAAGTATTGACGGAATACCTAAAGGGTAATACCTGATTTCTACCGGCAAGGCAGGATTTGCTACATTTATTATCCAAAGACCAGGCCCCCCCTTACGGCAACCTCGTATAGCTTTCACATAAGCAAGAGTATCAACCACATAGACATCTGTTGCAGGATTATCTGAGAGGTCATAAAATCCGATTTCTACCGGTGATGCAGGATTTGCTACATTTATTATCCGAAGCCCATTGCCTGCCAAATAAGCAAGAGTATCAACTACATAGACTCCTGCTCCATAAGAAAGATGCAATTCCAATGAACCAATCTCCACCGGCAATGCAGGATTTGCTACATTTATTATCCGAAGCCCACCGTCTGCCAAATAAGCAAGAGTATCAACTACATAGACATCCCATGCATCATAATAGGCATCGCAAAATCCAATTTCTACCGGGTAGGCAGGATTTGCTACATTTATTATCCGAAGCCCACTCGATCTGCGTGCAAAATAAGCAAGAGTATCAACTACATACATTCTTGTCCCGTACCCAAAAGAAAATTGCATTTGCAAGGAACCAATTTCTACCGGCGATGATGGATTTGCTACATTTAATATCTTAAAATAATCTTCACTGCCTATAAATGCGAATGTATCCTTCACAAATACTGCCTGACAATCTCCTCCATTCCATTTACCTACAAGCCTGCAGTTTAAACTATCTCCTGCATATACATTTACTCCAAGAACAAGTATTGCCAAGCTTCCCAATATTATACTATTTATTCTATTATTGCCCATCACATCCTCCTTTGTTTCCTAAAAGTTCATAAATGTATGAAGGCAAGCATTCTTTCCTCTCCGTGCTTCAAAACTCATCTTAATCATATAATACTTCTGAAAACGAATTTTGTCCACTTTTCTTTTTAAAAAATTGGCTGATGACCTATTTGCTTCACACTTTTACAGAAAACTTAAAAAGACATAATATTTTATAGACAACTCGGAAAACGCTTGACAAAAAATATCTCTATGTTATCTTTTTAAAAGAAAATCAATTGACAGGATTAACGGGATTGAATAACCGAGAATAATCTATGTTTAAAAGAAAGCTGTTTTATATCATCGGGATTATAATTGCCACAACTATGCTCGTGTATGGGATTAGGTTCCAGGAGCTTGTAGAAGTAGAGAGAAACGCTACTCTCCTCTGCCTTTCGTGAATAGGGCTCGAATAAGAGGGGGGTCCTCTCTTTCCCAAGTGGAGACATAAATTTCAGCTCATTTAGGTCATTCTGTGATTCTGGTCTCCGGAGGTGGGATTCCTCCGTGCATCTTATTCTCGCATGTATAGACATCAAATAACAAGATATATTGTACAGGTTGCCGCCTTTTTCGCTGCTAATAATTATTTTCATAGAGGCATCTATCAGGGACCGCTTAAGAAATTCTGTTTCCCGGGGCTTAACTGCTACGCCTGTCCACTTGCAAGGTTTGCCTGTCCCGTAGGTTCTCTTCAGCACTTCATAGCAATACGACAATTCCCATTTTACATACTTGGGTTTATAGGATTTATTGGTGTAGTATCGGGTAGATTTATATGCGGATTCTTGTGCCCTTTTGGTTTTTTCCAGGAATTACTTTACAAGCTACGCACTTTTAAAATAAAGCTTCCAAGAATAGCTTCCCATTTTAAATATGTTGTTCTCCTCCTTGTAATAGTGGTGGCATATATTACCAGCGAGCCCTGGTTCTGTAAAATTTGTCCTGCTGGTACTCTTGAAGCTGGAATCCCACAAGTCGTTTTTAAAGCCTATTTAAGAGACCTAATTGGTTCCCTCTTCTACCTGAAATATGCTATACTCATTTTTGTAGTAACTTTCGCCATACTCATCAAGCGACCTTTTTGTCGCCTCTTATGTCCTTTGGGAGCGATATTAGGACTTTTAAATAAAGTCACCCTCTTCCAATTAAAGGTTGACCATGAGAAATGTAATGGTTGTGGAACTTGCTACAAGGTATGCCCAATGGACATAAAGATTTATGAATCAGCTACAAACTCAACTGATTGCATAAAATGTTTGATGTGCAAATCTGCCTGTCCCCAAAAAGCTATATCTGTTGGTGTCGGGATTGATAAGTAGCCCCGCAGGTGCGGGGTTGTCCGTTCCCTTGCTTATTTCAGTTGCCACAGCTGTATAACATAAGAGACTTTTTCTCTGAAAAGAGAACTGTTGAGCTTTTTGGAAGTATGTTCCCCGATATAATAAGTCAACTTGTTCAACCATTTTTTAAACAAGCATTTTGCCAATGAAATAACTGCTCTTGGGAGTTGAGAATCGGCGTAATCCCCAAGGATATTAATACTTGGAAGTGCATATTTGCTATAACAATAATTAGCAAAATATAAAGTGGGAAGCACGAATTCTGTAATGTCTTCTTCTTTGCAGAGAGAGAACGAATTCTCTTCCGAAGCTTTCATAAAATCGCTTAATACTTTGCAAGTCCTATAATATTTGGTATCAGATTTACGAAAATAATCAGATATCAAAAGATACCCTGAAGGATTTAACAATCTCCTGGCATTTTTTAATGCAGAATCTAATGATAAATACTGCACGCTCTCGCTCATCAGCAATAGGTCAAAATGTTCGTTCATAGAATCCTGCGGAGATGTAGCAAAGTCCTCAAATTTTGTTCTAACAAATTGTAAAGATGGATATTTCTGCCTGATAAGTGTTTCTTGATATTCGTCATTGGAGATGCAAGTTACTTTATACCCCTTATCCGTCAGCATTTTTGCCATTTTACCCAGACCGCAACCTACATCTAAAATTGAATGGACTGACTCCGGGACATAGGACAATAAGTGCAAAGTATAGTCTTGTTGTGCCTTTTTGAAGTTGCCAAGAGTTCGTTCATTGTCTGGGAAATGTTTTTCTGGAAAGTATCCCCAATGCAGTTCTTCAAGCCCCAAGACTTCATTATAGAACTTTAACCCATAATCTATTTTGTCTGAAGACTTTTTATCCTTTGTATGCATCTATGATATTGACTATCCACAGAATTATCCATGCGAGCAGGACAGAAAAGAATGCATAATTAAAGCCTGCCCATACTATTTTAAAGAAGAAAATAGAGGAGAAAAAAACAAGCATAAAAACAATCCCAGCCGCATATCGCTTTCTATACAATTGTCCAGCACCTACTATAACAGTTGAAAGCAAAGTGGCTATAATTCTTCGCCTCCGTTCTTCCATATTATCCTTTTATATCCTTGCCTCAGGAAAGTCAAGCAAAAGTCAAAGATATCACAAAAAATCTTTTTCTTGACACACCGAGAAAGCAAATTATAATTTCATAAAATGGAACGAGAAGAGGCATTAAATCTTGTTAACTCTGAAATAAAGACAAAGAATCTTGTAAAACATTGCCTTGCAGCAGAAGCAGGGATGAAGGAGCTTGCCAATTATTTTAAAGAAGATACAGAAACCTGGGGGCTTACGGGGCTACTGCATGATTTGGATTACGAGGAGACAAAAGACGATTTTTCAAGACACGGGATAAGGACTGTAGAGATGCTTGAAGGGAAAGTAGGTGAGGAGATTTTGTATGCGATTAAATCACATCCCGGTCATACACCTCCAAAATCAAAGCTTGACATAGCTCTCTATGCACTTGACCCACTTACAGGGCTAATAGTAGCATCCTGCCTTATGCATCCGGAGAAAAAGCTTGAATTTTTGGATAAAGAGTTTATACTTCATAGATTTAGTGAAAAAAGATTTGCGGCAGGGGCAAATCGCGAGCAAATAAAAAGTTGTGAGCGACTTGGGCTTTCGCTTGAAGATTTTATTGATTTAGCTCTAAAGGGGATGCAGAAAATTCACGAGGAGTTAGGGCTATAGACTTAAGACCAGAGACAAGAGACTTTTTGTCTATAGTCTTATGTCTTTAGTCTATTTTAAAGATGGAAACAGGGTTAATAAAAAGCATAAAGGAAACCGAGAAAAAGGCATCTGAACTCATCCAACAAGCTCAAGAGGAAAAAAGCAAAAAGATAAAAGAAGCAGAACTTGAGCGAGAGAGCAAGCTGAAAGAGGCATTGAAAGGGCGAGAATTTCTTATGGAGAAAGTAGCCGAAGACGCCGAGAAAGAAGCCCTCGAGGAAATAGAAGCTCTTAAAAAAGAGGCACAAAAAGAAAAAGAATCCTTGACCACGCAAGCAGAAACGAAAAAGAAAGAAGCCGTCTCGCTTGTTCTCGAAAAAGGGATGGAAACTTAAAATGCCTAAATACCTAAATACCTGAATTCCTAAATACTTATTGCAATCTGCCTTTTAGGCATTTAGGTATTTTGGACTTGTAGGTATTTATAGTAAAATGGGAATAGCAAGAATGCAGAAAGTGATGATTGCTGTGCATCAGGACGAGAAAGCAAATCTCCTTGAAGTATTGCAAGATAATGCTATTTTGCACATAAAAGATGTCCGAGAGAGCGAATTAACTAAAGATTATCCTGAACTCCTATCACAAGAAGAAATAACAGATAAAGCGATTGAAAATAATATCTCTTTGCTTGGAAGGACAATAGATTACTTGAGAAAATTTAATGGTGGGGCAGGATTTATTTCTGCCTTTTTGCCACAAAAGACAGTGATCTCCGAAGCTATTTATACTGAAGTTATTTCCTCCAGAGAGCCCTTATTAGATATTGCCAGCAAGGTAAAAGAACTCGAAGATGAGCGAACAGAACTCAATAGAGAGTACGGAGCAGTTAGTTTGCAAAGAGAAACCTTGCTCCCCTGGCAGGAATGGGATGCCGAGCTTGAGGCAATTGGTTCCTTGAAGTCAGCCATTTCAAGTGCTGGGGTATTAGCCAATCCGTCGACAAACTGGAAAGAGAGAGCTGGAGAATTAAGATTAGATATTGAGATTGTTCGTGAGGATGCAAGGAAATCCTATATTCTGGTTTCTTATCTTAAGGAGGACGAGAAGGACATTAAGAAATTCCTGACAGAGATAGGGTTTGAAGCTGTAAATTTTGGAGACTTTAAGGGAAAACCAAAAGAAATTATTCAAGAGCTTGAGAAAAAATTGACTGAATTTGAGGCACGGGAAGTAAGGATTGTTCGTGAATCCAAGGTTTTTGCGGAAAAGTTGAATAAACTCCATATACTTTTTGATTACTATTCTAATCTGCTTTCTCAAAAGAAGGTAGAAAACTTTGCTCTAAGCACTGAAACTACGATATGTATAGAGGGATGGATTAAGGCAAAACAATATAAAGCATTGGAAAAGTTGACCGAGCAATTTGAGACTGCCAGTTTATCAAAAGCTACCCCAGAGCCCGGAGAAAACCCCCCCGTGGAACTACAGAACTGCAAAGGAGCACATATCTTTGAGTCCATAACCGAACTCTATGCCTCGCCACATCCAAAAGAATTAGACCCCTCTCCGTTTTTGGCTCCATTTTTTGTGCTCTTTTTTGCGTTGTGTCTCACGGATGCACTTTATGGACTTATATTTGCAGCAATGTGTTTGTTTCTTGCACGAAAAATTAAAGGCGACAAAAGACTATTATGGGTCTTGTTTGCTGGAGGGATAGCAACGATATTTGCGGGAGCCGCAACAGGAGGTTGGTGTGGCGATATGGCAGAAAGATTTAATTTAGGGGTATTTTCAACTTTTGCACGCAAAGTCCAGGTATTTAATCCAATGGAGAAACCACTTGCTTTCTTTATCCTATCACTTGGAATTGGGTTTGTGCATGTGGCTTTTGGTTATTTCTTGGGGTTCATAAAAGCAGTGCGACAGGGAAGAGTATTTGAAGGTATATCAAATAAGTTATCCTGGGATTTTTTCTGGATAGCCATTCTTATATTCGGATTCTCATTCAAGGTGCCCAGACTACAGAATTTTAAACTCATAAGTGGCATTGTGATATTGGCTTCAACAGTTCTTATCCTTTTTGGCTCAGGCGGACCATCAAGAAATTGGTTTTTTAGGGTCGCAAAGGGAGGATTTAATTTTTATCAGGGATTTATGGGCACTATATCAGATATTATTTCTTACTCAAGACTTATGGCACTTGGGCTTGTAACAGCAGGGATTGCAATGGCTGTAAATATATTTGTTGAACTCGTAGGCAAAATTCCTGTGATTGGAATTGTACTCGGAATACTTATTTTCATCGGTGGACATTTATTCTCTGTTGGAATAAATGTTCTCGGTGCATATGTCCATACTTTAAGACTCCAATACGCTGAATTCTTCACAAAGTTCTTTGAAGGCGGCGGAGAAAAGTTTGAGCCTTTTAGAAAAAAAGCAAAGTATATATTGGTAGAGAACAAAACTTAATAAAGGGGGAAAAATGGAGATAGGACTTGTATATGGGATTGCAGGAGCAGCAATAGCTTGCTTCCTTGCAGGCTGTGGCTCTTCTATTGCCATAGGCATCACTGGAAGAACTGCAGCAGGTTTATTAACTGAAGCCCCGGAGAAGTTTGGGAAAATATTTCTTCTCGTCTTCTTGCCCGGAACACAGGGGTTTTATGGCTTTATTATAGCACTTCTTCTTATGATAAAACTTGGTTTGCTTGGCGGAGCAAGAGTTATTCCAACTCCACATCAGGGATTACAATTGCTTCTTGCCTCACTTCCGATTGCTGTTACAGGACTGATTTCCGCAATTCACCAGGGGAAGGTATGTGCTGGTGGGATTGAGATGGCGGCAAAGCAACCGGAATCAACAATGAAGATACTTATATACGGGGTAATGGTAGAAACCTATGCGGTTCTTGGATTTCTAATATCTCTATTAGTTATTATGCTTGGGATTCAGGTTGGGTAAAATGGAAAAAATATCAAAAAAGATTCTGGACGATGCACAAAAGGAACGAGACGAAATAATTAAATCCACGGAGCAAGAAGTGACTCAAATAAAAAAGCAAACTTCTGAAGAGCTCAATAAATTAGAAAAGGAAACTGAGGAGTTTGTAAAAGAGGCACTTTTACGAGAGCGACGCCGACTTGTGGGAATGGTAAAACTGAGCACAAGGAATGAACTTCTACAAGCAAAAAGGGAAATTATGGACCGCATATTCAGCGAAGCTTTGGACACACTCATATCAAAAGAGCGTGGGGAATATCTTGACAGGATAAAGAAATTGCTTAAAGAGACAGGAGTTAAGGACGGAGAAATTGTGCTTGGAAAAGAAGAAAGCAAAATAGACCAGAAGTTCATAGAAGATATGAATAAGGAACTGGGCGCTAATTTTTCCGTATCTGATGAGAAAGCTCAAATAAAGGGAGGATTTATCCTACGGCGTGGACGAATCGAGATAGATAGTTCCTTTTCTGCTATCTTGCAGAGTAAGCGAGAAAGGATTGAATTAGAGTTAGCAAAGCTCTTGTTCCAAATTTAGCCACAGTTCGCAGAATCTCGTACAGAGTCTGTCACAGATTCCAAGAGTGACAAATTTCTATGAATCTCCACTAATTTCTAATATTTTCTGTGAATTTCTATGGCTTTACTCTCTACTTAAATTCTAATCCGTTGGATTGATTTTGCTTTCCCGGAAGTTTCGTCTATATCTAACAGTACTCCGTTTAAATGTTCATTCCCTCTTGCTGAATCAAATCGTTGGGGAGTTCCTAATGTAAAATATTTAATGGATTTAGAGGATTTCACACCTATTACAGAATCAAAACCTCCTGTCATCCCAGCATCTGTTATGTAAGCTGTTCCTTGAGGCAAGATTTGTTCGTCTGCTGATTGAACATGAGTGTGTGTGCCCAAGACTGCTGATACTTTCCCATCAAGCCAAAAGCCCATAGTTCTTTTTTCGGCTGGACTTTCTGCGTGGAAATCTACTATTATCATTCGCAGACTCCTGTCGCAGACTCCTTCGGAGTGGACAGGGGTATTTAGTTTCTCAATCTCTCTAATCGCAGTCCTAAAAGGACAATCTGCCTGAGGCATAAGAGTTCTTCCCATTAGATTCATAACTCCAATCTGTACAGTGCCTACATTGAAAATTTGAGAGCCTCTTCCACCTGCTAATTCAGGATAGTTAGCAGGTCTGAGGAGATTTGGAAGGGTGTCTATCTTTGCTATTATCTCTTTTTTATCCCAGAGATGGTTGCCGGAGGTAATACAATCTACTCCATATCTTTCAAGTTTACGCAATATAGGTAGAGTAATCCCAAATCCTCCGGCAGAATTTTCTCCATTAGCAATCACAAAGTCAATAGACTCCTTGTCTCTCAACGCAGGGATGATAGAGCTTGCGACTCTCCTGCCGGGCTTGCCATAAATATCTCCTACAAATAAAACCTTCATGCTCAAAAATCCTAAATTTTAAGCCCTAAATCCTAAACAATATCTAAATTCCAAATCCAAAACATATGTCTTGAATTTTGGTCATTTGAATTTGTTTAGAGTTTAGGATTTCGGATTTAGAAATTCTCATATCACTTAGCGGTAGAGATAGCTCTTCTCTCCCGTATTACAGCTACCCTTATTTCTCCGGGGTATTTCATTTCTTCCTCAATCTTATGCGAAATGTCAACTGCAAGTTGCGATATACCCTCGTCTGGAACTTTTTCTGGCTCTACTATAACTCTAATTTCTCTGCCTGCCTGTATTGCGTATGCTTTATCCACTCCATCAAATTCTGAGACGATAGATTCAAGTTTCTCAATTCTTTCGATATAAGCCTCAAAAGCTTCTCTCCTTGCTCCTGGGCGAGCTCCTGATATAGAATCTGCTGCTTCCACTAGGACTGCAATCGCAGAAGTTGGCTCAATATCTTTATGATGTGCTTCAATGGCATTAATTACAATATCGGATTCACCATACCTTCTTGCAAATTCGGCACCTATCTTCTGGTGAGTCCCCTCGTATTCCTGAGATACCGTTTTCCCAATATCATGGAGCAAACCTGCCCGCTTTGCTGTGTCCTTATCGGGAAGTCCAAGCTCTGTTGCCATCAAAAACGCAAGATTAGCCACTTCTTTTGAGTGTGCCAAAACATTTTGTCCATAAGAAGTCCGGAATTTAAGTTGCCCAAGGAGTTTTACGAGCTCTGGATGTAATCCTGATACTTTAAGTTCTGCTACCACATCTTCTCCCACTTTCTGCACAATTCCTGGAAATTCTTTTTTTGCCTGTTCCACAATTTCTTCTATTCTCGTTGGGTGAATTCTGCCGTCTATTATAAGCCGTTCAAGTGATTTTTTTGCAACTTCCCGTCGCATAGGGTCAAGAGATGAAATATAGGCACTTTCTGGGGTGTCATCAATCACGAGGTCCACACCTGTAAGAGTTTCAAAAGCGCGAATGTTTCTACCTTCTCTTCCTATTATCCGTCCTTTCATCTCATCCGATGGAAGGGAGACGGTACAAATTGTGGATTCAAGGACATGCTCTGTAGCACATCTTTCTATAGCGGTGGAGACAATCTTTTTTGCTTCCCTTTCTGCTTCAGAGCGGGCGCGTTCCATCTCCTCTCTTATAAACCCACGAGCTTCTTCTCTTACCTCTGTCTCAAGATTCTGCCTCAGTTGTCGTTTTGCTTCATCCTGAGTCATACCAGCTATCTTTTCAAGTTTGCGGTTTTCCTCTATAATTATGCCATCTAACTTCTCGTTCTTCGCCGTGACCTGTTTTTCTGCCTCCAGAAGTTGCACTTCTTTTTTGCTCAATTCAGCATCTTTCCGTGCTATAAGGTCAGCCTTTCGGTCTAAATTTGTAGCCCTTTCATCCAGATACTTCTCCTTTTTCTCAACTTCTCCTTTTCTTGCACGAATCTCACGTTCAAAATCACTTCTTCGTTTACTCCACTCTGCTCTTAACTCTAACTCTGCAGTTGATTTGTGCTGTGCTGCTCCCCTTTTTGCATCTTCTACTATCTTCTTAGCCGTTTCTTCTGCCTTCTTGATATTGGAAGTCCGAAGCCATTTTTGGATTAAAAACCCGATTGCAAAAAAGGCTATAGCAGTCAAGATATATCCAATTATTTGCATTTAAATCACCGCCTTTCATAAAAAAAGTTCCCCGCAAGTGCCGTGTAGGAAGACATCTTTGAACCCTAAAAAAAGGTGGGTACCGTCCGTTTACTCAAGACAGCTCCCTTTTAAAAGTTGCTGGCTCAAGAATCGCAACCCATCACAAACGCTGCAGGGAACCAAATTAAATGTCAAAAAGCTCTTTTTCTAAAATGCTAACAGCTCGTCCAGTTAATTCTCGTTCCTGAAAAAGTTCATCGGCAATATTTAAAGCAACAAGGACCGCAATATCAAGTGGAGGCTTTGAAGCCCCCTTCAATTCATCAAATTTAGAATTCACATACTCTGCAATATCATTCATATACTCAACAGAAACACCACTTTCTATCGTGATTTTCTCGCCACATATCTGCAATTCTGTGCTCATCTTACTTAATTTGAAAGTCTATCCAGTAATTTTCTCGTTTTCTCGCGGATTTTCTCCTGTCGTGATAAAAGCTCGCTGTTTTGCATTTTTATCTTCGTATTCTCCTCTTTCAGGAGCCTCATTCGCTCCACTATTTCTCTTGCTCGCAATTCCAAAACCTGAAACGTTTCCTTCTCGGTTCCCAATTAAGATGCCTCCTCTAAACTAATACTTTCTACTTTTTCTTTAATCTTACTCTTTGCTCCTTTGAGCCCATAATCCCAAAGTACTATCTCTTTGTCTTTACTTTTATATCTTACTATTCCAAATATCGGCACTTTATTTGATAACCACACATCCTCCTCTTTTTGTCTTATGCGGAACGTCCTAAACTTTCCACACGGTAAAGTAATGAGCTCCTTTTCCCCAGATTCTCTTACACTTATATCCGGGAACCCACTTTTTATAGAAAACTTCTCTACTCGTATCTCAAAAGGAGTCTCGCTTACTTTCTTCACAATTAATCTCTTTGCTTCTTCTAACTGCCCTTCTTCTGCCAAAACTTTTGCTACAAGTTCCGACTCCACAGTCTCAACCCAGAAAAGAGTAGAATCTTTGCCGACTATTGATATACGAATCGGTTCATCGTTTATCTTATAACAAACCCATTGTCCTGTTTTCCATCTTAAAAGATGATACTCTCCTCTTTTGCTGCAGGATATTGTAAGCACAAATAATATAATCCATTCTTTTCTCATCACCAATACCGCACTTAAAGCAAATCAAGAGGTCAAGTCCACAGGATTCTTCGAACAGTTTTTCACTCGTTCTGTAAGTTCGGAAAAAGCATCTGGATTCTCACGTGCAAGTAGTGCCAGTTCTTTGCGATTAATCTTTACTTCCAACTTCTTAAGCCCCCAAATAAATTTGCTATAAGAAAGCCCAAACTCCCTGCATTTTGCATTTACCTGAAGGATAGAAAGCTGCCTCATCTCACGCTTTTTCCTCCTTCTGTCCCGGTACGCATAGACGAGGGACTTCATCACCTGCACTCTTGCTACCCGATACAGCTTTCCTCTTTTCCCGCGGTATCCTTTAGCAAGCTTGAGCCACCTTTTTCTTCGCTGTCTTGCTCTGTTTTTTACTCTTGCCATATCTTCATTAACCCTTAATCGTTATCCGTTAATCGTATCCGTCAACGATTCACGATTCACGATATTAATAAGGAATAAGCCTCTCTATCCTTTTAGTGTCTGATTTACTTACCACAGCACTCTTTCTTAGTTGCCTTTTTCTCTTTCTTGTTTTCCCTGTAAGTAAATGCGAATGAGAGGCATGCTTCCTTTTAAAAGAATGTGCCCGTTTCTTAAAACGCTTCTGGGCTGCCTTCTTTGTTTTTATCTTAGGCATCGTGTTTCGGAGCAATTACAATGCTCATTATCTTTCCATCTATTCTTGGGGCTTGTTCTATAGCCCCGGGTAAACCTTTTGCAAAATCTAAAAGAACCTCCTTCCCTCTATTAGCATAAATTATCTCTCTACCCCTAAATCTAAGCTTTGCTCTTATTTTATTACCCTGAGCCAAAAACTTCTCTGCCTGCTTCATTCTCACGGCTATATCACCCTCTTGAATATTCAGACCCAATTTTATCTCCTTTGTCTGCACCGATTTATGTTTCTGCTTATCCTTTTTGTGTTGCTCATACTTATATTTTCCATAATCCATTATCTTGC
>JAGMCN010000020.1 GCA_023129235.1 Caldifarciminota bacterium
AATTTGAATGCAAGAAGAGAATACGATAGAAGTTACCAGGTCAATATCTGGTAAAGTTATCCGGCTTACATTTAAACGATGGTTCCATATTATTGAGTCTCATGATTATATGGCAGGAAATATCAGTAATATCATGGAAACAGTGAACTCTCCCGATTATATTATGAAAGGTTCGAGAGGAGAACTAATTGCCTTAAAGCATTATTCTAAAACGAATTTGGGAGAAAAATATTGTGTGGTGGTTTATAAAGAAAATGAAGATGGTTTTATCATCACAGCTTTTTTTACATCAAAGCCTGAAACCATCAGAAAGCGAGGTGTAATATGGCAAAAGTAAAAGATTTTGATGTCTCCATAGTCCCACATTTTCTTAAATTCGGTCAACATCATTACTGGGTAGACTATGATGATGAGACAGACACTCTTTATATTAGTTTTAGGAAACCTCAGTGCGCAGATGATAGTATCATGAAAGGCGATATTATTTACCATTATGCTAATAATGAGCTTGTCGGTGTAACAGTTTTAAATGCAAAAAAATTCTCCTAAAGGCAAATACTTGTGACAAGGAGGAAGTATGGTTAAGCGAACACCTTTTTATGAGAAGCATAGAGAAGCGGGAGGAAAGATTGTTCCATTTGCTGGATTTGAGATGCCAATACAATATAAGGGGATAATTCAGGAAGTTAAGCAAGTCAGAACAAAAGCAGGTATATTTGATGTATCTCATATGGGGAGAGTTGAAGTTAAGGGGGGACCCCAAGCTCTTGAGTTCATTAGCCAGATAACTGTAAATGACCCGAGTAGGCTTGAGATAAGGCGGGGGATAAACCCCCGCGCTACGGATTTTGAGAGCACGGAAATGTATCAGGCTCAATATTCCTGTATGTGCTATCCAGATGGAGGAATAGTAGATGATATACTCATTTACCGATTTCCTGACAAGTTTTTAATTGTAATAAATGCAGCGAATAGAGATAAGGATTGGAATTGGATATTAGAGCATAAGATTGATGGAGCCGAGATAATAGATGTAAGCAATGAATCTGCACAGCTTGCGATTCAAGGTCCTGATGCAGAATCTGTGGTTCAGCCACTTGTGGATATAGATTTATCAGAAATGGGATTTTACTGGGGGGCTAATTGTAAGGTGGCAGGAATCCCCGCATTCGTTTCACGGACAGGATATACCGGAGAAAATGGGTTCGAACTTTACTTCGATTCAAAACATTCGGAAATCTGGGATAAGCTATTAAATAGAGGAGCTGAGCCAGTTGGGCTGGGAGCAAGAGATGTCTTGAGACTTGAGATGAAGTATTGTCTTTATGGCAATGATATAGATAAAACTACAACTCCACTGGAGGCAGGACTTGGCTGGATAACAAAACTTGATAAGCCGAGTTTTATTGGTAAAGATGTGTTAGTTAAGCAAAAGGAAGAAGGAGTAAAAAGGAAGCTTGTATCCTTTATAATGGAAGGGATGAAGGTTATTCCGCGTCAGCATTATAAGATTTATAGTCCACAGTCCCTTATAGGAGAAGTAACGAGCGGTAATTACTCACCATCAATAGATAGGTTGATTGGACTTGGGTATGTGGAAGTTCCTTACAATAAGATAGATACAGAGATAGAGATAGAGTGTCGTGGCAAGTTGGAGAGTGCGAAGATAATAAAGCCACCTTTCTATAAGCATGGAACGCGGAAATAATATTTTAATAGAGTTTAGGAGTTTAAGAGTTTAGGAGTTTAAGAGTCAAAGAGTTGAAGGGTTTAGGAGTTTAAGAGTTGAAGGGTTGAAGAGTTTAAGGGTTTAAGAGTTGAAGAGTTGAAGAGTTTAGGAGTTAAAAGGATTTCTTATTATTTTCAGTGTTTGTCGGTGATTTTTAGTGTTTAATACATCTTCTGGGAATATCTTAATTATATCCCCTTGGGCAGATGATTGGGACCTGAAGAAAGTTATAGGGACCCCAAAAGTCGGGGTCTTAATAAAAGGACTTCTTGATAAGGGATTTAAAATACATCTTCTGATACCGAAGGAAGAAGGGTTTACAAACTCAACTCTTGCAAATCTGAGGATTTCTCCTATTCCTATTTATAGACTTCCAAAAATTAAGTTTCTTTCGCTTGGCCTTTACTTAATTGATTATCTGATAGTCAATTTTAGATTTATGACTTATGGGGCAAAGATATTAAGGGAGCATTCCTTTGATGTTATCTATGGAATTTCAAGTTCTCTTGGGTTGGCTATTTATTGGCTTGGATGGAAATTTCATAAGCCGACTATTTTAAAACTTGTAGGTCTCGGTGCATTATCTCCGATAAGAAGATATAACTTAATTCACTGGTATGGATATATTCCTGAGGTTATTGCTTATAAGCTAAAATTTGATAAACTGGTTATAGTTGATGATGGAACTCAGGGAGATAAAATTGCAAAGTATTTTAAGACACCGGAAGAAAGACTTTTATTTTCTCCGCAACCAATAGATAGGAATTTAGAGCATATAGTTCCTACACAAGGGCTGAAGGAGAAACTGGGATTTGAGCAAAATGATTATATTGTTCTATTTGTGTCAAGACTTGTGCGGAATAAGGGTGCGGATATTGCAATTCGTGCAATGAAGCTCGTAATTCAAAAAGAGTCAAGAGCAAGACTTCTTATAGTTGGAGATGGGTCTAGAAGGAAAAAGTATGAGGAATTGGCAAAAAAACTTGGTATATGTAGATACATAAAATTTATAGGAAGTGTAAGGTATCAGGAAGTATGGAAATATTATGGGATAGGAGATGTATTTATCTCAGCTAATTTGGTGTCTAATTTATGCTTGCCAGTGGTAGAAGCTATGGCAAGCAAAGTTCCTGTGGTTACGATGGATATAAGGGATACAAAAAAAGTTATAAAAGATGGAAAGACAGGATTTCTTGTGAGATTTAAGGGACAGGGTATACCACTTAATGCGGCTTCAGAAACTTGTCGTGGAATTGCAGATGCAGTTTGTCTTTTATTAAATGATGCAAATCTGCGGGAGAAAATAGCCAATAAAGCAAGGGAACTTGTCTTGAAACAACTTCCTGATTGGAATGAGTGGATAGAGATGGAGGTTAAATTAATTAATTCGTTAAAATGAGAGTAATTAGAAATACTTTCTTTTTATATTTATCTCTTTTTGGTGGGTTTATCCTGACTCTTCTTCAACTTAAGATATTATTTCTGTATTTTGAGCCTCGCGTATTAGGAGAGTTTTTTACTGTAGTTGCTTTTAGTAGAATTATGGCAGGAGTTATTCTTTTAGGAATTCCATTTGTCTTAGTAAGATACTTGCCAAAATTTCAGGCTAATAAAGAACAAGATAAAGTGTTCTCTCTTTTATTGCTATTAATTCTTAGTTATATTGTTCTGGCTATTTTAGTATATATTTTGCTTTTCTTTTTTGGATATAAATTAAGTATTTCTATATACAAAAATGAGGTTATTGGGGAATATATGAGCTTTGCGTTTTTTGTGTTTTCAGTAGTTACATTTTTCTCAATTATATTTATGTCTTTTAATGGTTTAAGGAAAATGCATTTAGGAGCAGGGTTAAATCTTTTATATTTATTTTTTTTAACTTTTTTGCTTTTCGTATTCCGTGAAATACTATCAATCTCACTTGTTCTTGAGATATATTTAATTTCAGTAATTCCAAGCATTATTGCTGGAGTACTTTTGTTATGCAGAGAATTTAGAAGACTAAAATTAGTGAAGTTTAATTTGCTCATCAAAGAAATATTTCCTTACTGGAAATATGCTATGGGACTCGGAGTTCTATCACCGCTCTTTACTTATTTAGATCGTCTAATAATCGGTTATTTTTTATCTATGCCGATGGTTGCCCTTTTTACTGTGGCATCCAAAATAAAGGGATGGGTTGGTCGGATGCTTGATATTCCTATGGAAGCTTTGAATCCAGAAATAAGCCACTCGTGGGAAAAGGGAAACAAAGAAGTATTAGGTGGAGATTTAAAACTGATTATTAAATTACTCTTTTTGTTGGGAGTTGTAGTGACTACACCTGTTCTAATCTGCGGAAAAGAGATTATCAATATTATAAGCACTCCTGAATACATTGATGCCTGGGTACCGTTGTGGTTCTTGGGAATTTCAATGATTCTTTCTTGTATATATGTGCCGATAGCTTCAGCAATGCGGTCTATAGGCAAAATTTCACTCTTTTTTCTCACAAATATAATCTGGATTTTTGTATATGTAACTTCTACCCTTGGGTTCATCAAGCAATTTGAGATTGCTGGAGTTGGGGCAGCATATTTACTTGCCTCAATTGTAACTTTAATTTTTAATCTTGGATATGTAGCAAGATACCATACAGCTTTAGATATTGATTTAAAATTCTTCTGTAAAATAGTGGGATTTGGATTGGTATTTGGATTACTTGCCTATTTCATTTCTGGATATACTTTAGGACCTAATTGGTGGAAATTTACAATGTCAGCTTTATTTGTGGTATCTGGATATTTATTATTTTTATCTCGTGCCAATCTTTTTTCGGAATATGAGAAAGATAGATTGCAAGTTTTGTTTGCTGGCAAGTATGGATTCTTGAAGAAGATTTTAACCTAATATGCCCGGAGTTTTAGGAATTATTCCAAATAATAATGCAGGGACACACAATACCGTGTCTTTACCGGAGAAGATGATTAATTCACTAAAACATTCTAAAGAATATAAGGTAGACCAATACAAAAAGGAATCTTTTGCTATAGCAAGAGTGCATCTTGGGATATTCAATCCCGAGCCACAGCCAATATTCAACGAAGATAAGACGCTTTGCATATTTATGGATGGCAAGATTTATGGTTACAAGGAAAAACTCCTCGAGCTTAAACAAGCTGGGCATAAGTTCAAAGTTAATAATGAGCCTGAATTTTGCTTACATTCTTACGAGGAATACGGGAAGAAATTTGTTGAAGAGCTAAACGGGATTTTTCTAATAGCTATTTATGACTTTAAAAAAGAAAGTTTGTTGATTGCTAACGATAGATATGGATTAATTCCTCATTATTATGCTGTAAATAATAACAGATTCTTATTTGCTCCTGAAATAAAAGCAATATTTCAAGATAAAACTTTTAAAAAAGAACTGAATGATGAAGCAATCGCGAATTTTTTTGCTTTTATGGAACCTCTTGGAGATAAGACTTTTTTGAAAAAAGTTAAAATACTCCCTCCGGGGTCAATACTTATTTACGAGGGAAAGGAAATAAAAATAGAAAGATACTGGAATTTTAGGTATAATTCAGATTATAGTATTACTGAAGAAGATTTTGTAAATCGGTTAGTGAAAACTTTCAAGAGAGCTGTTAAGATACGAATTGAAGATAATTATCGTTACTGTGTTTCTCTATCAGGAGGGTTGGATTCAAGGTCAGTTATTGCTGCAATAGATAGTAAGAAAAGAAAGAATATTTACGCATTTACTTTTGGGCCGTTGGATTCAGACGAAGTTAAAATTGCTAAAAAAGTAGCAGAAAAATCAGGGACACACTTTCTCCATAGAGATATTCCTCCTAATATGATTATAGACAATGCAGAGAAAAACGTATGGCTTAGCGAGGGAAAAGCCAATATAGGAAATAGTTTTATTTATCCTCTACATAAATCAATTAGAGATATTGTAGATGTAGTTTTTGATGGATACGAATTGGGTGTCTTACTTGGAGGACAGTATTCCACCCGGAAAGTATCTGGATGCAGAAATAGAAAAGCACTGATTAACAGACTAATTAAACGAAGGATTTTTTCAGAAGAAAAGTTTAAAGAACTTTTCACTGTTAGTTATTACCCAAAGGTTAAAGAAAAAGCATTGGAGTCTTTTGAAAAAGAATTTGATAAAGCTAAAAGTGATTCTCTCGGGAACGAGTGTGACAACTTTTTCTTAAGCACTTATACTAGCTTCTCTGCTCCAATAGGAGAGGTTTTAACAAGAGATGCGATAGAAGTTTCATTTCCCACAATTGATAACGATTTCATAGATATTATACTCAAAATTCCTGCCAAATTCAGATTAAATCACAGAATTTATCGCAAATTCCTAAGAAAGTTATCTCCAGAATTGGCTAAAATACCTTATAATAAAACAATGGTGCCTGTTGATACACCTTTATTTTTATGGAAAGTTGGTATGGTTTATCAAGTCGGCAAGGAGAGAATAAAGAAACTAATATGGAGACCTAACAAACGAAGCTATGTAAATTTTGATGAATGGCTCCGAGCAAATAAGAGGTGGAAGAAATACTTTAAAGATTTATTATTGAGCAAGGATACCGTATCTTGTGAATATATCAATCAAAAGTATATTGAGAAGCTAATCCGGGAGCACGAACAAAACAAAAAAGATAACTCACGGAAACTCTTATATCTTGCAACCTTTGAGCTTTTCTTGAGAAAGTTTCAAGAGAAATAACTTGACAAAAGTAAATTGGGAAGTATAATATGAAAAAGGAGGTAAAATGAAAAAAGGATTGTTTTTCTTTATGTGTGTTTCTTTAGTTGTTCCTGGAGTCTGCAAAAGTGGTTCTAATTGCTGGGTTGCTAATTATGGTGATTCTACAGTTGTGAAGCTCAGAGCAACTGGAACGAGACTTTGCGAACTTGATGCAGTAGGATTAAGTTTAGAGCCAACATCATTAGATATAGATCTTCAAACTGGATGGTGCTGGGAAGCAAGCACTTACAAGAATAGAACTCACAGGATTTCGCCTGATTGTGATAGTGTTAAGGAACATACTTTCGCAAATGCGAATCCATCTACTCCCTGCGTAGATGGAAATGGCTACTGCTGGTATGTTTTTATGTATACCAAAAAGTTAGTGAAGGTTGACGAAAACTTTGCTATAATTAAGGAAATACCTGACCCCGGTCTCAGCATGCTTGTTTTTCCCACTGCCGCTGCTATAGACCTTGGAGAGCAAGCTCTTTGGGTAACTGAAAATGACCAAATGGAGGGACAAGGATCTATATCAAAGTTTTTATGCTCCGGTACCACTTATCAATTCAGAAAATCTGGATTTAAGGTATCTTGCTTAGATGTTGACCAAGCCACTCATTGCTGCTGGGTAGCTGACAATGGAAATAATCAAGTAGCAAAAATCTCTTCAGACGGAAACACAATAACAAGATTTGATGGATTTAATGCACCTACTTGTGTATCTGTTGATTCATATACTCATTGCTGTTGGGTTGCAGATGAACTAAATAATAGAGTAGTAAAACTTTCAGAAGCAGGAGTAGCGCTTTGTGTATCAACTGATTTTAACCATCCTTTTGCAGTAGCAGCAGACCCATTAGACCACGGCTGTTGGGTTTCTGACAAGGGTAATAACAGAGTGGTAAAACTTGATGCTGATTGTGGGACTTCATTTACAGTTCCAGATTTTCTCTCTCCTGCTGGACTTGCTATAGATACTATTACAGTGGGAATTGAAGAATCTAAACTGACTACACCTGAAGCTCTTTCTCTTTCACAAAATTATCCTAATCCGTTTATTCAGTCAACAGTCATCAGTTATCAGTCGCCAGTTGATAGTAGAGTCTCACTAAAGATTTATGACATAATGGGTAGATTGGTGAGAACTCCCGTAAATGAGAATAAGAATGCAGGATATTATAATATACAATGGAATGGGAAAGATGAATCTGGCAAGAAAGTAGTAAGTGGAATTTATTTCTATAAATTAGAGACAGATAACTATACAATAACAAAGAAGATGCATTTGATAAGGTAATGCGGGCAAGAAAAAAGATTTAATCACTCAACAGAGTCTGTGACACAAATCTTTTATGCTATGTTAGGCAAAGTTCACTGTGTAACTTCATAGATAATGAACTTCTCATTTTTATAAACAATTGAAAAGTTCAAAGTGTCCCTTTCTTTGAACATAACCAGGAATGTTCTATGACCGTTTTTTGTCTCTTCATTTGCTATATTGACAAAGTCTGTCTCGGCAAGATTTTTGAAACCTTCTTCAAGAGCGGTTCCTTCTCTATAACCCAACTTTTTCATTCGTCTAAACCACTCGTATCCAAAATTAGGATTAAAGTTCATTAAAGTACCATCTTTCCAATCACCATAGATTGTTCTTTCCGATTCAACCCTAAAGCCTTCAATAGTAGGTGGTACAATGTACATATCTTTAGGACTTGTGTTTTGCTTTGCCCATATCTGCACATCCATCCATTTTCCTTCTTGTGCATTATCTATCGAGAAATTACCTCTTTTCAGATAAGCACTGCTGCCCAAAACAAGCACAATTACAACCAGACTTAAGACAAAGTACCTTGACAGCAAGAACTCTCGCCGATATACAAAATGATAGAATATCAGAAACACGGACAGAGCAAGAAAGACTACATATGCATATTTCCACCCTGTCGCGCCATAAAAAATACCAATTGAGACAAAGGCAACTACTAACTTGTTAAATATACTCTTTCTAAATTGGATTTCAACAAAGAAGTAGTTAGAAAAATAAATCATCGCGAAGAATACAACAAATTGGGAGCTTCTAAGAAATTGAAAATTGAGCACTATGGATAAAGGTACAAATTCTGAGAAGATTATGCCAGCTACGCACATTGTAAAGATTGTGGCTGTGAAGGTAACAACAATGCGATGATAATCGGGTCTTGGTCTATGTTTCCAACCAATAAAGAATACACATAAAAGCAACACAGTTTTAAAAAAGACATCTTTCTCCCAGGAAAAAGGAAAAATATGGCCAGATGACCGTAATCTTAGTAACTCTATCCATTTGGGATTGGCATAAAGCAAGTTCAAGGAAGTAGGAGAGTGTAGCACCTTCCAAATTAGTATCGGGCTTGACGAGATTACGAGAACGGTAATACATAGTAGAAATCTTCTGATGCCTATATCTCTTAAGTTAACAATGGAAGATACAAAGATGATTGCAATTACATAAACTGTAGTCATTGGATGAACAAGAAATCCAATCCCTTGTAGCAAAAATGAAAGCAAGTATCTTTTCTTGAAAAAGAGGTATATGGAAAAGAGAAGGATTGGGAGAGCCACAACTCTTGTGATGAAAATGCTATCCAGAGTAATTGCACCAGCAAGTGCTCTCTTGGAAAACAGAAGAAAGAACAATGAAAGAAATGCAACCTCTTTCTTTTTGAAAAGAGTTATAGCAATCAGGTAAATCCCGAGAAATGTCATATAGATGGCTATGAAGTAACTGAGAAAAAAGAATGTAGGAATATTGATATTAAGATATTTAATCAAGAAGCCCAATACGTTCCAAAGGTAAGTGTAATAGTAAGGCCTTTGTGTTAAGAGATAGTCGTTAGGGTACAAGTTATTGTTGATAAATGCTTTCAGGAAAGGAATTGTTATAGAATGATCAGACATTCCCCCGTACCAATATTGGTTTATACTTAACGTTGATACTGTCGTGAAAACCAAAATGGCGAGAGCAACAACAAATCCGGTTTTCCATTTGCTATCACATTTCAGCCCGTCCATAGTCAGTGTTATTTTCTTGTGCATAATGAATTTCGCCTAATTTGTTTATATCCACAGTATAAAAATCTAAAATTCGTGCTCATTGTTAATCGGTAGCGCAAAGTCTTTAAAGCTTTATCTCGGTTAAAATTTCCTTTGCTTCTTGTTTAACCTTTTTTATTTTTGGATTGTCTGGAAGGTTGAGGATTTCTTCGCATTGAGCTTTGCATCTTTGAGTTTCTCCAAGTTCCAGATATGCTTTAGCAAGTCCGAGTCTGCAAGACCCAATATTATAAAAATTCTCTGGTTGCCCGACAAGAGTCAACTCAAGCAATTTCTCATACTCATCCCTTGCAAGCTCCCATTTCTCCATTCCACAATAACTCTTTACTCTAATCCACCTGAATGTGCGGGAATCTGGAAACTTTGATACAAGCTGTGTGGCAACTTGAGATGCCTCAGCAAACCTTTCCTCCTCAATAAGAAGTGATGAGTAACAAGCAAGGGCAACAATCTTCAAATATTTCCCTTGCTCGCAAGCCAATTTAATCTCACTTTCCCAATGTGAATCTTCAGTCCAGGGGATATAAGAAAACAACCTATGCTTAAAATAATCATATCCCGCAACTCCAATATACGCATCAAAAAGCGAGGAATCTATTTCAATAGCTTTATGAAACTCCTTAATGCTCTTTACCACATCCTGAACTCCTGAGAATATATCTTTATGCTGAACTTTATAAAACGCACGAGCCCCATATCCTCCTGCTAACCACAAATGAACTAATGCAGAAGTGTCGCAGGATGAGATTTTACGCTCTGATATCAACACGGTGGTATCAGAATAAGCGAAAAATTTTTTCTCTAAACTATCTGTGGAAAAATCAGCCATATACAGACCGTATAAAGAAGTGAGAAAAAGATAAGGAGCCGGGTCCTCTGGTTTAATTTCTATCGCCTTTCTAAAGATGGCTTCTGCTTCTTCATATTTCTCGGAATAAGAATAATGTATCCCCTGCTGAATGAGACTATCAAACTGCACATCCGCAGAGAGAATGAGGAAAAAGAATATCATACAATTTTTGGGTATATTATATTGAATCGGCGCTTATAATAAATCCTCATACTCAAGAAAACCAAAGCAAGAAGCGGAATAAACCACCAGAATTTAATCCCAACAAGAAGCACGAGAATCGGTGCCCCAACTCTTATTGAGATAAAGCAAGCTTTTAAATTATGCTTCACAGCCGCCCATACAAATAGCGGAATTGCCACCAGAGATGTTATCCCACATATCCAGTCCCGCAAATAAATTGATAGCACAAGTGATATGAGAATAAAAATAGTTGACAGCCAATAAGCTCTTTGCTCTCCCAAGAATATTCCTGTAGTGATTTCGTTTGCCTGTTTATCGCCCTTGATATCAGGGATTGTGGTATTTATGAACACTCCTCCGACAGCAAAGAAATAAGGCAGAGCATAAAGGAGAGTATGCTTGGAGAATGGATTAGCAGTTGCCCAACCAAGCGAGAAAGCAAGTATCCCATAGCCAAAGGAATTTGATAGCAAGTCAAGTATCGGTCTCCCTTTGAAATTAAATGGCGGTGCGGAATATAAAATCCCAAGTATCATAGACAGCAATAGAATAACCCTGAATTCTACGGAAAATGAAATAGCTGATATCCATGCGATTCCAAAAAGAGCACCAAACTCTATCCAGGCGTGTGATATTTTAATATATCCCTCAGGCAACAGGTAAAGTTTCTTATTTACTCTATCGGACTCAATGTCCACGATTTGATTCAAGATATAAACTCCTCCCATAAGCAGAGTGTATAATACAAAAGCATCTGCGAAATGCAGAGCCGAAGCTTGCCCGCCTGACAACACTTTTCCCCTATAAGCCCCAAGCAAGAAGAATGTCCACACCGGCACCCAGAGAGTAGGCCTCAATAGAAATATATAATCAAAAAGGTGTATCATTTATTTTTGTCCATTTCATTGATTTATCACGAAAGCACGAAAACACAAAGAAAAACATTAGCACACAGATTTACACAGATTGAAATGATAAACACAGATTTAGAATAAAATAAATCTTTCTGTGGAAATCCGTTTTATCTGTGAACATCTGTGTGCAATTTTTTATTAGTGTGATTTTGTGGCATTTTATTTAATCTTTTCTCTGTGTTCTCTGTGGTTAAATCTTACGGCGACACCGTAGCTCTTGCGACCTGACTAAACAGTCCCACACGCATCTTCTTATCAAACCACTGCGCCCGATATTCCAGCGCCTCGCCCAAATCAATATCGTGTCTATAAGGGCTATTTGTATCATCGCCAACCCACTTCCACTCGCCTCCGCCAACACGATACCAGATTTTCGCCCCAGCTATATTCTCGGGCTTCGCATTTCTCCGCTCATCCCCGGGATTCACCCCAAAATGAATCGCAACCTGCCCCGGTTGTAAATCCAGTTTAAGAAGCGGTGGGTCTAATTCCATCACATATTCCGGCGATATCAGAGTCGGCTTTGTATCTCGCACCGTGATGTCAAGAAGCTCTCGCTGGGCGTCTGTCACATCTGGAGTCGCCTGAAGCAGTTTCGTGGCTGTCCTTATCAACTTATGGTCATTGGTGCGAGCTTCCTTCTTGGATTCTATGTCAGCATGATATTGACTTTCTGATTGTTGACTTGCCCGATAGACAAGTTTCCATTCCGCATAAGCTGCGGTTATTTGGGCAACTAATTGCTGCGGAAAACCGACTGCATTGGCAATAGCAGGAAGTTTTAGAGCAAAGTTCTTAAACCACTCATCAAACTCTGCATCCGAACGCGGCATGTAACCCTTTGCCATCTTACCTCCTTTTACTTACACAGAGAACTCTACCATCCATTCGTAGAAGTGTACCACCCGATGGTAGAAATGTGCCATCCGATAGTAGAAATATACCTGTCGCTCGCAGAAATGTATCTGCCGATGGTAGAAGCGTATCATCCGATGGCAGAAATACACCGTCCATTCGTAGAAAAGTGCCATCTGATGGTAGAAATGCACCATCGGTTCGTAGAAGTATACCTTTCATTTGTAGAAAGCTACGATTCATTTGTAGAACTCTCTAAAATTCACGAGCCTAAAGACTCTTGCTACTGTAAGTTGCACGAACCACGCATTCCTTTACCTGACTCCTCAATTCCTTTGCCTTTTTGAAAGATTCATCTGCTTTACTCTTGCGACCGAGCTTACGAAATGCATAACCTTTACCCATCCATGCCCCATCAGCAGCATTAGGTTTTAATTCTATTGCCTTTTCAAAAGCTTTAATTGCTTCATTATCCCGATCGAGCCTGCGAAGTGCATAACCTTTGAGATTCCATATCCAAGCACTGTCAGGATCATTTTCAGATTTCGACTCTATTGCCTTCTCATAGGCTTCAAGCACTTCATCATCCCGACCACCAAGCTTGCGAAGTGCAGAACCTTTGCTAACCCATGCATAAACATAATTCCTCTTTAATTCTATTGCCTTTTCGTAATATTCTATTGCCTGGTCATACTTCCCTTCTGAAGATGCTGCGAGTCCAAGTTCCATATAGTTAGAATACTTTCCGATGGGCTTTTCAGATTGCTTAGCTTCAGCTGACTTTTCTGAATCAATAATGGATGTCTCTGTTTTTTCTACCTCTCTTGTCGAGCTCTTTTCTTCTTTTCTCTTTGTTACTATCGGCATTACTATAGTTGCTATTAGAGTAAATATAGCAACAACTAATGAAGCCAATGCTATCCAAATCATAGTTTATAAGTATATCTTGCTTCCTGTCTTGTCAAGGGAAAGATATTATGAGCTTCGGGGTTTAAGTAAATGGAGTCCAAGTTTTAAGAACCTTGGGCTGAAGGTGATGATATTCTTGATTATCTCAAGCTCGTTTATCTCGGTGAGGGGCTTTCCCTCGAAGTTCTTGACTCCAAAATCAAACAGCAGTTCAAGGTCAGAATCCTTGAGTTTCATAAATACATCCCGCACCTTGAACTTGAATCTGAAATTCCTGCCTTCTTCTTTGAGCCATTCCTTTTCATATTGCTTGAGTTTCGAGATGTCATTGCTCTTGTCCACAGGATTCTGCGAAATTGCACTTGCACAAGCTTTGCCTGCTAACTTGCCCGACAGCAATGCGTTCCCGATTCCTCCTCCTGAAATAGGGTCAACAAGTCGTGCCGCATCTCCAACTATGCAAACATTATCCTTGACGAGATTCTTCAGGGCTTTGGATGGAGTTATACTATTGTGTGTGCTCAGGATACTGTATTTCTTGAATCTCCACT
>JAGMCN010000200.1 GCA_023129235.1 Caldifarciminota bacterium
GGATATAGGGATTTGAATCAACGATGGTTAAGAAAGGAGGAAGGAAAGTGAATATTTCAACGTATCTCAAAGAAGAGCGGATTTGCCTGAACCTTGAGGCTACTGAGAAGAAGGCTGCAATCAGAGAATTAGCCGGTTTCCTTCGTGGGTCAAAAGAGGTTACTAATTTCAACAGTTTTCTCAAAGATGTTTTTAAACGGGAAAAGGTAGGAACTACAGGCATAGGCAACGGGATTGCTATCCCTCATGCCAGAACTGATGCGGTTAGCGAGTTCGTTATAGCTTTTGGAAGATCTGCTAAAGGAGTGGAATTTCAATCTCTGGATAGCAAACCGGTTAAATTGGTATTTTTAATGGGAGCTCCCAAACAAAACATTAACGGGTATTTAAGAATTCTAGCCCGGCTAACCAGATTATTAAAGAAATGGGAATTCAGAAAATCATTTATGGAGGCTTCCAGTGCCAGGGAGATAATAGAGATTTTTGAGAAGACAGAAGAGTAAAGAAATCTTGTTTTAATGAAAGGAATTTGCCTTCCATTTTAAAGATCTTCAGTCTGGAATTATTAGATGATATTGGGATACTTAGTGATTGAGCTTTAGGGGTTGTGGCTTTCATGATTGGCAGCGAAATGCGGTTGAGCGTACTGCGAAAAATGGGAGGTGCTTTTCTCGGTGCTACAGCATCAAAATCAGAGCCACTCATTCGAAAATATTTAGGCATGGGTATTCTTTCCCAGGCCGGAGTTGCCATAGGGCTGGCTATTTTAGTCACCCGGGAATTCAGTTCTTTCGGAACAGCAGGACAGGATTTGGCAATTCTCGTGATAAATACTATTGCGGCTACTACCATTGTATTTGAAATATTAGGACCAATAGCAGCCAAGATTGCCATTACTAAAGCAGGGGAGATAGGCAAACACCGGTAGAAATCTTACTTTATCAGTAGCAATTGCAGATAGCGTAATTATTCAACGAGAGCCTAATCGGGGGCAGGAGCTTTGGCAAACAAAGATGGCTGATATAAAAAGGATAAATGTTATCCCAAATTCAAAGAAGGCAGAGGTAATTAAAGGGGAGCCATTGGTTGTAAAGGTAAAAGCAGCACCTATAAAAGGAAAAGCAAATAAGGCTGTGGTTAAATTGCTCTCCAAATATTTTGGCAAAAGTGTAAGTATTATCTCAGGCGGAAAGAGTAAGAAAAAGATAGTCCAGATAGGTTAAAAAGTAATGGAAGAAGGAGGATGAGGTGAAGCTTTTAGTTATTGTACGCCGGGACGGGGCTTATCTTTACTCTTCCTGTAAGCGATGTTATAATATCGGAAACTGAATTGCCAGAGTTTTAATTATATAGAATTTCCTTTTTATGTAGTGTAGGGGCTTGTCCCCATAAGAACGCCCATAAAGGGCTACACTACCATGGAGCCTGTCTCTAAACGGGATTCGCACCAAAGGTGCGCTAAATTTTAGTGAGGATAGATGATGAAATATGCAGATAAGATTGTTAAGACACTAAGGATCAAGATTAAAGACGTGCCTGGGAAATTCGGCGAACTTGCAATGGCTATAGGCAAAGAAGGAGGGCTGCTTGGAGACATAATCAAGGTTAGATTAGACAGCCATTACGTAATAAGAGATGTAACCATATATATTGATGACGATGAGCATCTTGATAAAGTTTTATCCCGCCTTAAGAAAATAGATGGTGTAAAATTAATTGAAATCACTGATGAAGTATTAAAGCTTCATGAAGGCGGGAAAATTACTATGAAAAGTAAAATAGCTCTCAATACGATATCTGACCTTCAGAAGATTTATACTCCAGGCGTGGCAAGCGTGTGCCATGCAATCTTAAGAAACCCAAAGGAAAAGTACAGATATACTTCTATTTCAAACACTGTTGCTATCATAACTAACGGCACCGCCATATTAGGATTAGGTAATATCGGTCCTGTGGCAGGCATGCCGGTTATGGAAGGGAAAGCGGTTTTGTTTGATAAGCTTGTTGGCATAAGCGGCATTCCGATATTGATAGATGCGATAGATACTGAAGAGATTGTTCATACTATAGCGAGGATATCAGATACGTTCGGTGCAATAATATTGGAGGATATAGCTGCACCGAGTTGTTTTGAGGTCGAAAAAAAATTGCAGGAGTTAGTAGATATCCCAGTCCTTCACGATGATCAGCACGGTACAGCGATAGTTGTTCTTTCTGCACTCATGAATGCATTGAGACTTGTCAGAAAAAAGAAAGAAAATATAAAGGTAGTTATAAGTGGTGCAGGAGCTGCTGGTATTGCTATTGCCAAGATTCTGTTGGCATGGAAGGTAAGAGATGTCATCCTCTGTGATAGAAAAGGTGCAATCTACAGTGGGAGAAAAGAGGGCATGAATGAGTATAAAGAGAAAATATCAAAGCTTACTAACAACCGCAAGGAAAAAGGCTCACTATCTGATATCATTAGACAAAAGGATATATTCATTGGAGTATCTGTACCTAACCTGTTAACCTCAAGGATGGTGAGGACAATGTCCAAGAGTGCAGTTATATTTGCACTTGCCAATCCAATACCTGAAATATGGCCTCACAAAGCTCTAAAGGCAGGAGCTGCTTTAGCCTTCGACGGAAGATCTATAAATAATGCGCTGGCATTTCCGGGGATATTTAGAGGTGCTTTAGACGCAAGGGCAAAAAGGATAACTGATAAGATGAAGATAACTGCTGCCAGATCTCTGGCAGAGAGTGCCAAGGAAGAAGAGATAGTCCCTCATATATTGGACTTAAATGTTCATAAAAAAGTTGCAGAAGCGGTAAGAAAAGCGGTAGAAGACAATGATAAGTTTTGAGATATGAAAAATTTATGAGAAAATTATGTTGCAGTAGGTGGAAAGTTGATATAAAATTTGTGGTGAAGGATACATATTAATGAAAATTAGAACCATAGGAGAAATAGAAGCAGAAATAACTAAACTAATTACAAAATTTCAGTTGGATAATGTAGGAAAAGGGCCTGATAATGTAAAGAGCTACATTGTTGAAGATATGATTGTAATGAGAATGAAAGGAATACTGACAATCATTGAAAAACATTTAATCAAAACTTCGGAAGGGCTTGAACTGGTAAAGAGATGCAGGATATGTCTCATAGAAAGGTCACGAGAGATTCTGGATAAATTTCTGGGTGATTTGCTAAATGTTAAAGTCATAAGTTTTTGCAGGGATGTCAATGTAGAAATGGAAGATATGTTCATAGTTATTGGATTGAATAAAAATATTGAAGAGAAGTTTCAGAAAAGAAAAAAATGACTAAAAAATAAGAAATAAGTTATCCACTTGGTAGACTGGATAAGAAGCAGTCCCGAAATTATCGGGGAGGCTTGTTAGAAAGTAGGCCAACATTTGCTCGGGATTTTATACCCGCGTAAGTGTTGGCCTTTTTTATTATGAAAACTAAAAAGGACGTAGAAATAGATATAACTGAGGCTATCACAAAAGTGGAGATAGCGCATATTGGAGGAGGATATCAACGGATAAGAGCTCACATCGTTGGGGATATGGTAGTAATAAGAATAAAATGTCTGTTAACTCCCTTTGAAAAGGAGTTAATAAAGAATGCAGAAGGAGTTAGTCTATTGAAGAAGTGCAGAATTTGTTTAGCAGAAAGATTACGAGAGGTTCTGGAAAAACTTTTGGATGATCTGTTAAATGTCAAAGTTATCAGTTTTTGCAGAGATATTAATGTAACGGCAGGAGACATGTTTATTGTTCTTGGTTTGGACGAAAACATTGAACAGAAATTTCAAAAAGCAAAGGATGAAAGGATATGAGATAGTTTTCATTCTAGGGCTCCGGCGTGCGAATTTGTAACCGCGTCCGGAGATAGGTCAAGGAGAATCTTATGAAGCGCATTTTTGTTGACATAGAGAGATGTTTGGCTTGC
>JAGMCN010000201.1 GCA_023129235.1 Caldifarciminota bacterium
ATTCGCATAAATGAGAGCCAAGAAATCCAGCACCTCCAGTGATTAGAACCTTCATTAGTCGTGAATCGTGAATCGTAAATCGTTAATCGTTATCTCCCTATTCCATAGTAAGTGAAGCCAAGTTTTAGCATTTTTTCCTTTTCAAATATATTTCTGCCATCTATAATAACAGGTGATTTAAGAAAAGACTTTATTCTATCCAAGTCCAGTCCCTTAAATTCTTCCCACTCTGTGAGAATACAAAGGCAATCTGCTCCCTCGGCTACCTCATAAGGGCCCTTGCAATACTCAATATCCTTAAGTATATTTTTAGCAACTGGCATTGCTTGTGGGTCATAGGCGCGTATTTTAGCTCCTTCTTTTTGGAGCATCTGGATTATGTCAATTGATGGGGCATACCTCATATCTTCAGTATCTGGCTTAAAAGCAAGTCCGAGAATTCCAATCGTTTTATTACTCAGATTCCATAATGCCTCTTCTACTTTGGTCACGAAGAGCTTTTTCATTGATTCGTTTATCTTTTCCACTTCGTGAAGCAAAGAGAATTCGCATCCTAACTTTTCTGCTATTTTCCTGAACGCTCGTAAGTCTTTTGGAAAGCAAAATCCACCAAACCCGATTCCTGCTTGCAAGAACTCAGGGCCAATACGGTGGTCAAGTCCTATTCCACGAGCAACTTGTTCAATATTTGCTCCTGCTTGTTCGCAGATTTTAGCAATAGCGTTTATGAAAGATATTTTTGTAGCAAGGAAAGAATTTGAAGCATGCTTTATGAGTTCGGCAGACTCAATATCCGTTACCAGAATAGGTGCTTTAATTGGTTTATAAAGCTCTGTTAATATCTTTTTGGCACGAACAGTCTCTACTCCAATTACAATGCGGTCTGGATGCATAAAATCATAAATTGCAGCTCCCTCGCGTAAAAACTCAGGATTAGATGCTACATCAAATGAGAGCCCTGACTTAACTTTTCCCTCCATCAATTGTTTTATCTTCACTCCTGTGCGGACCGGGACAGTGCTTTTCTCAACCACAAGTTTATAATCGTGCATAGATTTGGCAATCTGAATAGTTACACTCTCAACTGTGCTGAGGTCAGCATCTCCAGATGGCTTTGGTGGAGTGCCAACACAAATGAATATAATATTAGCTTCTTGGATTCCTTCCTTTATGGAAGTCGTAAATGTAAGTCGGGGTTTATTTTTATCCAACAACTCCTGTAATCCTGGCTCAAATATTGGAAGCTTGCCATTCTTTAGATTGAGAATCTTCTCCTCATCATTATCAATACATAATACCTTATTTCCCAGCTCTGCAAAGCAGACACCACTAATCAAACCAACATGCCCTGTTCCTATTATTGCAATTTTCATCATATCTCCTTGTTTAATATTTTCCCAAGCACTCTTATATCTTCCTTGTCTTTTGATCTACCTGTATGCTTTTTTGTTTCAATCAAGTCTTCTATAGAGAGAACATTGATTTTTATTCCTCTTACTTGCTTGATCACCTTCCGTTCCCACATTTTTTGAAAATCAGAAATTCTTGCTCCTGCTTGTATATCTACAGTTACATCACCTAAGATTGTATACATAGTAGCTTCCAAAATAACATTAGGCGAGACTCTGCCAGCCCTGTCAAGACCAGCTTCCTCAAGCGATTTTAATGCCTTTTGACAGTTATCTAAATGTAGGCTCTATAAGTATATCTATGTCTACCGTAACTCTTGGAATTCCATGGAGTCCTACTGCGATTCCACCAATTACAAGATATTTTACTTTATTTCTGTCGAGTGCCTTGTATATTTCCAGGTGTTCTTCTATGATAGACATTTTTCTTCTCCCCTTTTTGGGCTTCAATGAAAAATTCTAAAAAGCCCATCAACATCTCATATTTCTTGGTATCTGAGAGAGGCAGAAACCACTTTACCTTATATTCCATTGGCTCACACTTAATATTATCAAATTTCCCCGTTGTTATTCTGATGCTCATATTTTTTCCAAAAATTTCTTTTCTCTAACTAGTTTAAATGCCTTGCGAATCCTTTGCTCATAATCTTCAGTTAACT
>JAGMCN010000202.1 GCA_023129235.1 Caldifarciminota bacterium
AGATTTGCTGTCATTACAATTTCTGTTTTGAGAGAGTTCGGAAGGACGGAACGAGCTTGCTGGGGAGACCAGCCCTCTTTAAGTAAAACTATATAAGTTCTTTCGGCTTCTAACATTGCTCTGCCCCAAGTTTTAGTTTCTGGAACATTAAGTAATCTAATATAATCCTGAGCTGAAAATTCTCCTTTTTCCAGAAGACTTCCTATCCAAGGTGGAATAATAAAAGTAACTCCTCCTTTGTAATTACAATACCTTGTTGATTCTTGAGAGTAAGCAGCAAGTCTATGCCGGACTATCTCATGAGTAACTCCTCGATCACAGATAAATCGAGCTGACATATAGGTATGTTCAATTACTGAATGATGTCCTCTCTTAATAATCATCTTAACAAACTTCTCTGCACTTCCTTCAGTAATCTTATCTTCTGATCTATAACAAGTTCTTCCTGCTGCTTCAATCGCTTCTAATGGCTTTGGTGAGATGAATAGAATTTTATAGCTTGGTTTTATTAAGATCATTATGAATTTCCTCTAGTTTAATCGCTAAAGATTCAACGTTATTAGGAAGGTTATTGTGAGAATCCTTGTCTATATTGTCTGATATTTCTGTTAGTGGCTTCCTATTCCCGAAGACATTTTTAACTGCTCTATCTAATAAATTTTCTACAAATTTATCTGTCTCACTTAATTCTATTAATTCTGGCAAGATCATTATGAATTTCCTCTAGTTTAATCGCTAAAGATTCAACGTTATTAGGGATATCTTTGCTTTTAATTTCCTTCATCATTTCTTTACACATGCAATTTCCTATACTCAAGTCAGCTGGAACAGTTATCTTTATATCTCTCCAGTACATAGGAGTTTCTAAACTCTTTTTAATCTTAAGCAACATTTCAGCGTGTTGTTTCCAGGGGATTGAGAGAGGAATTTGAAATACTACAGAATCATGCACTTGAGTTAGCAATTCGATAGACCTAAAATCATTTTGATTATAATAGATGTATTCAATTCCCTGTTCATTAATTTTATCAGCAGTTGTTGATTGAGGAAGGTGTGCATAACCCTTGCGATATGTAGCTACACATGCTGCAAGTGGAACGCTTGGAGGATTAGAGATGATAGGTCCCATGAAGATTCTTTTGCGACCAAAGAGATTGATAATTGTTCTATCTTTTTTAAGCATGAATTGAATTAAAGGATGATAACCTTGTCTGATTTGAGGATAAGCTATATGTATTTTCTCCATGATATATTTAGCTTCACTTTCAGTAATTTCATACTCAAGTGCGAAGCTCTTATATCCATAATCATAATTAACAGCATGATTACCTTTCTTGCCCCAGAATCTTTCCGATTGATGCCCGTCACCTAATGTGGAGGAGCCATCCTTATCACTTATTTCATCATAGAGCTTTTCAAAGATCATTGAAGCAGTGAGACGATGTAGATCTTTTCCTGTCTCAAAAGCTTCAATCATAGGAATTATTCCTCCAATGTAAGCAACGATTCTATTTTCAATTTGCGAAAGATCAAATGAGTAGCCAATGAACCCTTCATCGAAAAGGAAAAATCGTAGTAAATCGTGTGGCCAATTCTGCTGATTTCCACCAGTTCCGAAGATTGTTTCACCAGACGATAAGCGGCCTGTTTCGGCTCCGACAGGCTTGTAACTACTTCTATATCTTCCATCTTTATCCACCTTTCCTATGTTTAAGTAAGTTGATGATCGTTTCTTAGCACGTCGAAGATCGAGGATGATTCTCGCTTCATCGTGTCCTTTCCTTGCCAATCTTTTCATTGCATCTTCATCACAAGTTGTAACCCATTGACCTTTTGCGTTTCGTTTTTTGTAAGGCTTTAAGCCGAGCTCTTTGTAAAAATATTCTTGAAGTTGTTTTGGAGAATTATAGTTTAGATCGAAACCTACTTTTCTATTTAAAATTTTAGTAGTTTTGTCTATATAGCTGCCTATCCTTTTTTGTTCCTCCAGCATACCACTTACATCAACTTTAATTCCTCTCTCCATCATGTAAAGAAGTGGAGGAATTAACTTTCTTTGACGGTCATAAGTTTCAATATTTCCTTGACGCTTCAAGTCTTCAATTTGTTTAGGATGTGCAGCAGATGTTGCTATAGAGTCCATTCCATTGTAGTGCCACCAACTCTCCCATGTTCCTCCAACCTTCATCCATTTCTTACCATCCTCTTTATAATAAGGAATATCAGTGTGCATTGAAGTTACAAAATCAAGGCCTGCTTTGAAATCAGGAAAAGAGATTTTTTGAGCAATTTGTGTACAGTGGATTTCACCTTTAGGTACCATACCATATTTATGGAAAAGGAATTGAGTATCAAAGATGAAATTAGCACCCCTTTTGGAAATTCTTTCTTCCTGAATAATTGCTGTGATTAAAAGCATTATCTCATGTTCTTGTTCAATGTTGAAGTAATCTCCTTGAGAGCAACGAAAAGGAATACAGAAGGCAGAGTTAGGGTTAGATGCAAATGCTATACAGTCAAGCTCTTCATTGATAACTTCAATGTCAATATCGAGAGTTACTCCTCGTAAACCTTGTTCGTAGGCATTTTTTAATAAAGCAACTGATTCATTGTAGGTTGGTCTAGTTTTTACATCTCTCTCTTCACGCCGGAGTTCTTTGAACTGAGATTCATATTTAGCCCTTTTCAAATCAAAACAGATTAAAGGTTTATTCATGAAGTTAAACTTTGGTGGGATGAATGTTGCAGGATGGAAGGTAGGGATTACTTTTAATCCAGGAATGAGAGTTGACTCAATTATACTTCCTCTCCATTTAGTAATACCTACACGATTTGTTAGTGCAATTAAAGGTATATTGCCGTAAGCTACGATTGCATTGAGATTTGGTAATGCTTTGAGTTCGTCTCTTAGTTCATTAATGTAAGTCCATCCATCTTCGGAAATGGTATACTTTCCATAAGAGCTTAAATTTATATAATGAGAAAGTGGAGCATCTAAATCTTTAATTACATTTGTTAGATAACACTCACGCCTAACAATATCAGCAACTTGCATACAAGAATCTTGACCTTTACCTGCAGGGCCTACAAATGGAGTAGGTGGATTCCAGCGGATTTCTTGAACTCCAGGTTGTTCACCGCAGACAGCAAGTTTAGCTTCTCTTAGGCCTCGGGGAGGAACGTATGTATGCTTCATTTATTTCTTTCCTTGATTTCTTTTTTCATTTGGTATCTTAAGATCATTTATTGTTATAGATGATGAATCCAATACAAAATGATCTTTTATATGTCTCATGCAAGCACGTCTGAAATTTGCATTTCCTTTATCAAGAAGAAATTGCATTACTTTGCTTATATCTTTCATGGATTTCCTTTGTTTAATAAAAATACGAAGATTACATTTTATATATTTTTACTAAAAATGAATCTCTATATTCCTTACTCAGTTCAAACCCAACAGCTGACATTCCTACGGCTTGTGCAGCAAGCAGTCCATTACCTGAGCCAAGAAAAGGAATTAAAACTCTCGAGCCTGGAAATGCAAAGGTTTCATAAATCTCTTTCATCAATTCAACAGGCCGTTCAGTTGGGTGAGTTTTATATTGTGGAGGGACTGGAGAGAAATTGAAGATGTTACTTCTTCCTGGCTTAGCTAATGCTGGTCTTCCTTTCCATGCGTAAAAGAACATTTCATAAGAATTAGCTAAGTGAATCTCTGGCCGTTTAGATTGACCCGATGATTTTGTCCAGATGCCACACATTCTGTGACAGTTGAATCCTGCATCATGAAGTAATATATATACATCCTCAAACCAAGGTTCTGGAGCAAACCAGCAAATTAACCATGAGTGTTCAGTCATGACTTTATAACATCTATGGAATGTTTTAGCCAAGAAGTTTCTATAATCACCATAATCTACTTCATTATAGGAACCTCCATAAGAATAATCTTTTTTAGCTGAACTTCCTTTTCCTAAACCATCTATATTAATTGCATAAGGAGGATCTATTTCCACAAGATGCATGCTTTCATCAGGAATTTCTTTAACTCCTTCAAAGAAATCTTTGAGAACAAAGTTATTCATCAACTGTTGCTTATCAGGTGCGATACTTTCTTGCTCAATTTTCTTTGCAAGAACATCTTTCACTACAGCTTCATTCAATTTATCAAGGATCTTATTTGCATCTTTCTGTGTCTTACAACCATGGAAAAGATCAGGGAAAGCATCTCGTGCATCAGCTCTTCTTATCGCAGATGAGACATAACCCTTGGTTTTGCCTATCATTTCTGCAGTTTCTTTCATTCCCCAGCCTTCAGCGTCTGCAAGAGTAGAGATTTTTTCTCCATGGATTTCTTGCTGCAGATTATGAGTTTCTCTAACAAGATTGTCATATTCATGAGACTCAAAATCCTTTCTGAAGAAATTCTCAGCAAGTTCGATAGTCTTTATTTCAAACTCTGAGATATCTTCAGAATATATACGGACAGGAATTTCTTCCACTTTGTTTTTTAATAAAACGAAGAGCCTTCGTTCTCCAGCTAAGAGGAAGTAATTTCCGTTGTTAGTTTCCTTTACTGCCAAAGGTGCTATTAGTCCACTCTTATGCATACTTACTTCGAGTTCATCAAGATCGCCCATCTCTTTTCTTGCTCTTTCGCCAACTTCTATTTCCTTAATAGGAACCATTGCTACTTTGCCTACATTCACTGGACTATTCTCCTTTATTTTTTTAGACCAGACCTAATCTCGAAAATACGACTCCATGTTGTCCAGAAATTTCCATTTCCTTCATAAATCAGATCATTTGGTATTTTTTTGATGTCGTCTTTTACTCTGAACTCATATACTCTAAGAATGTCAATTAATACTTGATCTGGTATCATATTTTCTTTTCGACAATGGATTATTTCTTTACATATATATAAACACATATTATCCTCCTAAAAATTGAGTTTTAACTATTGTAACAATCTTTTCTCTAAATAGAATAAGAAGAATACATACTATAAACCATATTCTTATTAGCGTCTTATACATATTATTATTTTCCTAAAAGTTTAAGCAATTTTTGTGCTTCTGCTTTAGTTAATTCCTTTTTACTTT
>JAGMCN010000203.1 GCA_023129235.1 Caldifarciminota bacterium
AATTCTGCGAAGTCTTGTCATTTAAATTCCTTTTATTATGTTACTCAATTTATTGTGGTCTTACCCAGCTAATAGATATAGGAAATAATCTAAATTCTCTTCCTCTACCAAGAGTTATGCCACCACCGAAGTCATAGATGAAACCCTTATATAACACAAAGACTCTGGCATCCGCAAAGTAAGTATATTCATATCCGACTATATCTCCTCCGCAAGCTTTCACTGCTGTATGCCCCAGATATATTGGAATGCTGTAAAATCCAGTTGAATCTGTGTAACCATCTATATCTGGACCAGTATAAGGGACTGGAGATGTAATATCCGATTCTACCCAAACATGGACACTTTCGGCAGGGTCAGAGAACGTCCAGTCTATATATGTCCACAATGTCTCTATTGGGACACCCGAAGTATCTCTTATGATTGTATCAATTACAGAGTCAGTTGGTGTTGCGCGTTTGTATACATATCCGGATACGATTGCATTATCCGGGTCATCCAATGGTTGTTTCGCATTGCACCCAATCAAGAAGATGTAAAACAAGAGAGAGAATACAAAAAATTTGTTATACTTCATCTTTCCTCCTTTTAAAATGCTATAAATATCATCTTACTTTTTGAATTCTTTGAATCTTGATTTTATTTCAAATTCTGTTGTTTCCGTTCCAGAAATCTCGCCTCTTTTTGTATAGCTGAGTTCAACCTCGGTAAAACAGTTTGAGTCTTCGAGACGATGCATAAACTCAGATACTGCAAAGTTTGAAGTTGTAATTCCACGAAGTAAGATACCAATACCTCCTATTGAATCTGCTAACTCCTCATTTAAAGTTACAAGCCAGGTATATTCTGGGATTAAACGATTTATTTCGTCTAACAATTTAACTCTTGCATACTTATACATAGATAAATCTTGTATAACTTTCACTTTGGTTCTTACTTCCTTTTCTTTTCTCATTAGTTCACGAGCTTCCTGAACTTTAGGTATAAGTGCTTCTTGTTGAGTTTTCATATCCTCAATTTCTCTCTCAATTCTACGCTGTTTTTTCGTTATTCCCAATACTATAAGTGAAAGAATTAAAACACTTCCAATAAAACTATAAGAAGGGAGCCCTTGGTCAAGTGCCTGGAGAATTTTGTTTTTTTCTTCTAATCTCTCCTCAAGTGGCAAGAGATTGACTCCTGTATTCTCGAGTTTTGATATGGCTAACCCGATGGCAATATCAAGTTGATGGGGGTAATCTGGGAGAGTTTCTCCACATTCTATTTCTTTTAAGGGGTTTCCGATTTCGCAACTTGTATTAAATTTCTCTGCAAAAGTTTCTTGAATTCCGGGAATACCTGCTCCACCACCACCTAAGATGATAAGTTTCCATTCGGAAATTTCCGGCAATAATCTCTCTATTCTGGATAACAACCTTTTAATTGTAGTGTTTTTTGCTCGCTGAATATCTCTTTCTTTTACATCCTGAACTTCTTCTCCCTGAAGCACTGCGGTTGCTTCTTTAGCTCCGATTCCACATATTCTTTGAATTTCTTCAATAAAAGTGCGGACTCCCATAGGAATCTCGTCATCAAATAGATAATTTCCATCTCGGACAGCCATTATCAATACATGTTCAAACCCAATGTTTACTAGAAGGCAAGTGCCTTCCTCAGGTATATATTTTTGGTAGGCGGATTTAAGAATAAAAGGTGGTATGTCAATATTACAAGGCAAAAGAGAGGCTTCTTTCAGGACATCTATTAAAGGATACAGGACTTCATTTTTTGCTCCAACAAGAACGAGCTCGATGTCCTCGTCTTTTTCTCTCAACTTTTTAAAGTCTATTACAACTTCTTTAAGGTCAAATGGGATATTTTCTTTGGCAAGAGATTCAAACACTTTTTTCTCTTCTCGTTTTTTTGGGGATTTAGCAAGAAGTTTTTTAATAATAACATTTTTCCCAGATATGACAGTAGATACCTTTTTTTCCTCAACTCCGTTATCTTCTATTATTTTTCTCAAGCTTTCAATGAGAACTTCTCTGTCCATAATTTCTCTGTCAACGATTGCTTCTGGGGGTAATTCTATTATTCCATATTTTTCAAGTGAATAACCTCCTGGGGTTTTCTTTATCTGGGCAAGTTTTATGTGGCGAGTTCCAATATCTAATCCTAAAGCTTTTTGCTCACCAATCAAAGGCTTTTTCAAATATTCAATTAATTTTGACTTATCCATCAGTGTATGGCTTAATAACCGACCTTCGGATTAGTATATCTTCTACTATTTCTTTTGTCAACTTTTCTTTTTTATATTTTTTATATGCGATAACTTCTTTTAAAACTCCCTCAAGTTCTCTTACATTGCCACTTACCTCATGAGCAATTAAAGAGATAAGCTCATCAGGTATATTTAGGTCTTTTACTTTAGACTTCAGGATAGCAGTTCGTGTTTCAAGGTCAGGAGGGTCTATTTTTGCTATAAGTCCTCCTTCAAATCTTGATTTAAGGCGGTCAGAAAGAGTTGGAAATTCTTTCGGAGGACGGTCAGAAGTAACTATTATTTGTTTAGAATTTTGGTGAAGGTCATTAAATATATGAAAGAAATGTTGCTGTGCTACTTCATCTCCTGCTATAAGTCCAATATCATCTATGAGCAAGACATCTATTTTATCATATTGTTCTTTAAACTCGGTCAACTTATGTGTTTCTAATGCTTCTTTTAGAGCATTTACAAATTTTTCAGAAGATGTGAAAAAGATCTGTCTTTGTTGTCTATGTTCAAGTATGTAATTCCATATAGCAACCAAAAGATGAGTTTTGCCCATTCCGACATCAGAATATATCACCAGCGGATTTGTTTCTTCGGAATAACCTCTGGCAGTGGAAAAAGCAACTGAGTAAGCAAGGTCATTGCATTTTCCTGTAACAAAGTTCTGAAAAGTATATTTTTCAAGAAGAGTTGGTATTTCAGATTTTGGTCTTTCAGATTGAACTGCCATTGCTTCTTCTGGTATCTTTTGCCCATAGTTTTCAGAGATAAATTGTTCAATATCACTTTTTTTTGCAATGAAAGGTAATATGTCATAATAAACTGCTTTTTTGAGTTGAGACATTGCCTCTTTATCCAAAGGGTTCATCATTATACAAGCAAGACTTGTGTTTGATTGTCTTAAGGGGACGATAAGAAAACGTCTTACAAGCCAAGAGGGAATAAGTTTTGTTGCTTCAGGGTCTATTTTTATTTCACTCAATTGAAGGGGGTAATAGCCAAATTTGCGTTCTAACAGAGAAAGGAGAATATCCTCATTAAAATAGCCAAGTTTTATTAAACTTTCTTCTAATCTACCGCTATTTTCCCACTGATAGGTTATAGCAGTTTCAAGTTGTTGTTTAGTTATGATTCCAAGTTCAAGAAGCGTATCTACAAAAGAATTATCCATTTATTCTTTTTTCAATCGATTTAAGCGTTCTTTAGCGTCTTGATAATTAATATCTTGAAGGCAGACTTCTTCAAATGAGGCAATTGCATTTTCTTTGTCTCCCAGTAATTCATAGGCTTTTCCAGTTCCATATTTAAGTGCTATATAATCTTCCGATGTTTTGCCTCCTTCTTCAACTGCTCTTCCAAAAGCGTTTGCAGCAAGTCTTGGTTCATCTTTCTCTAAAAAACAATAGCCAAGTTCTTTTAGAGCTTTCAGTCTATGGGAATTAGAAGTTGTAGATA
>JAGMCN010000204.1 GCA_023129235.1 Caldifarciminota bacterium
GACACAATAAATTGTGTCCCTACGAAAGCCCATACTACCAAAAATTTACGTATACCTCCTCCTTTCCCCGATAAATCCGTGTAACTCCACAGGATTACTGAAGTCCATTAAATAGCGATTGAGCTATAGTATCTTGAGGATGATAGGAAAGCCAAGTCTTGAGTAAAAGAGCCGCAAGTGTGTCCTGATGTTCAGCTCTAAAAATAGATAACATCTTGCCTGTGATTGCTGGATTTTTAACACAAACTTCCAACATTTTATTTAGATTCACAGTATCATTTTTCGTATAGTAAATCTTAATTAGCCCTGCGTATCCTAAAGACTGGTCTTCACCCTCAATTGCATGTTTGAAAGATTCCTCTGCCTTTTCTATTTCTCCTATCTCACGATAATATTCTCCGAGAGCATACCATCCAGCACTTCCATTTGACTCTTCAGCAAATTTACGAAAGTTCTGCTCTGCCTTCTTATGCTCTCCAATAACTTTATAAAGACTCGCAAGTTGATAGTTGAATGGATAAGCTCCCTCTGCCCTAAACAACTTACCGAATTCAAGAGATTCTATAGCTTTGTGCATCTCTCCTTCTTTCCTATAAGCCATTCCAATCGCAAAATAACAAGCGGCATAATTGGTTAAAAGCCGTTTCGTATTCTTGTCTTTATATACCCTTGGGTCAAATATTGCACGATACCTGTAAACACTATTTAAGAGTGAATCAGATTTCTCAATATCAAATTTGTGCCCCATAACCCAGACTATTGTATAATCCTCGAAATCTGTCTCATTACTCCCTACAACTCTGTAAGCAAGTCCCTCCATCTGGACATAAGGTCTGAATCCTTCCATATTGCCTTCGGATACGGTTACTGCAAAATATACTGGTTTCTCAGGTTTATAATCTTTTAATATAAGGTCAGCAAATTCTTGATGAGGCAAGAAGTATTCCTCCGGAAGTCTTACCCACAATTCTCTTGGGATTCTTCTTGTGTAATAAGATGGAGGAATAATATCCATTTCATCAGGAAACTTGCTTCTGTATTTTTTGGGCAATGCCTCTCTTTTTACAGGCATAAATATCTTTTTCTTGAATTTATATCCTCCATTTGTAGCAAGTATGTCTCGGACAGCAAAATCCTTTATAAGAAGCATCTTGTTGCGGTCAAAATTTCCATCTTTTATTATGGGCCAGGGTATAAGGTTCTCAATTTCATAATCTGTAAACGATATTGGGACTCCCCGTTTTTTTAACTGTTTTATATGCCAATCTGTATTTAATAACGATAGGTTCGCCACATTCACTGAGGATTTTGTATTTTTTACTTCTTGAGCAAACCAAAGTGGGAATGTATCATTATCTCCATTTGTAAAGAGTGTGGCTCTATCGTCAACACTCATAAGCATGTTGAAACCATAATCGTCTGCAACCCAATGCCCTCGCCGATTTGCGTGTGAATAGAAATTGCCAAAAACTGGGACAAAAGCAAGTATTCCTAAAACTGGAGCTGCAAATCGCCACCATCGTTTAAGAATTGAAAGTAATCCCCAAATTCCAAATCCAGCATATAATCCAAATAAAGAAAAAGCACTTCCAAAAAAGTAATGTCTCTCTCTCACTTCTGCTGGTCGGTGAAGTAGATTAGGGTCACTTGGCGAGAACTTAAAATTTATATAAAATAAAAGTGCTATACTCGCCATAAATAAGGTTATCCAGAGAAGATAAAAAGTGCTCCTTTCTCGTTTCCAGTGCCACAGCATCCCAAATAAACTAAGTCCTACAAAAATAGCATTAACTGCTACACTTCCAAATTTAGCAAATCGCGAAAGAGTCCTCCCCTCCCATCTCTCTTCTCTCGGATAGGGTGCCCACTGCCAGATAAGATAATCAGCAAAAAACTTAACCTGGTATCCTACAGCTTGAACAAAATTATACTTATTTTCTTTTGTTTGAGTCTGTCTCTCAAAAATAACCCCTAATTTGTTGGGACCATATTGTTTTCTTGTAAATCCTTCCCACAATTTCTTTATGTTAGTTGGAGCGACTTCGTTTATTCTTGGGTCTTGACGAGCTCTTATTATTAGATAAGCATTTGTTGTGAAGCCTAAAACAAGCAAAAGTGCAGTTAATGCAAGAAACTTTATATCTCTGGAAGTTCTCCTGGAGTGCCACCAAATAAAAGCAATTGCAAAAACTCCAAGTATACCAACTCCCCAAAGTGGAACTGATGCACAAAGAGCAAAAAATGGTAAGACAAGAACTATAAATTGTAAAACTATCGGGTCTTTTATCTCCTGCCGATTCCTCAAGAGCATAAATAATAATATTCCAGGTGCGGCAAGTAAAGGAGTTAAGTGAATACCGGAAGAAAGAGTAATCAGGTAAGCAATCAGAAGCAAATACTTTTTGTGTTCTCCGGTTTTAAGATTTTCTTCCCATTTAAGCACAAGCCAAAGAGACAAAATCAAAATGCTCGCTGATATACCATATCCCTCGCTCTCCACTGAATTCCACCAACAGGTATATGAAAAAGCTGATATAAGAGCACCTGCAGTGGCTCCAAACCAGAGGAGATATTTCTCTCGGCGAGTCTCAATTTTCTTTATCCGCTCTATCACTTTCACCAGTATAAGCCATATAAACGCGGCTATCAATGCTCCTCCCAAGAACGGAAAGCATATTGGCACGGAATCCGATTTCCCGACCAAATGGAATTAAAGTAAATATTTTCCGAATTAGAACATGCAAAGGAGAACCAGGAGGATGAGGAACTCCAAGTGAATGAGCACAAGCAATGTATTCACCGCAATCCCAGAAGGATAAACTTGGAGCTACTGTATATAAATAAACACCAAAAACTACCGCAAAAATAATTATAAAACCATACAAATGTTCTCTCTTATTCATCGTAAAGCTCCTTTATTTTTTGACTTATCTTATCCAAGTTTTTCTTTTAACTCTTTCTCAAGTCTCTCTTTCGAGAGATTTCTCATAAGCATACGGTCAACTGCAAGACTTATATTACCTGTTTCTTCTGAAATCACCATACTAACAGCATCAGTCTCTTCAGCTAATCCAAGAGCCGCTCTATGACGCGTTCCAACCCCGGAGTCAAGTGTCCTATCAGAAAGCGGGAGAATACAGCTTGAAGCAATTATTGTATCTCCTTTCACAATAACTGCCCCATCGTGAAGTGGGGATTTTGGATTAAATA
>JAGMCN010000205.1 GCA_023129235.1 Caldifarciminota bacterium
TCATTCCCACTTAATACCTCTGCCAATGACGAACATAAATTCTGCCACCATTCTTCAGGTATCTGTTCCTTGTATCCAGGAGATAAAGGGATATTATTCGATTCGCGATATGCCTGAGCCAAAAGTTTGCCTGATTCATCAAAAATGGAGACTTTCAGACCTGATGTCCCAATATCAATTCCCAAAAGAGTTTTTGAAGTTTTCATAAGTTGTATTTAGCTACCATTTTTTTATAAATTCCAATCCTTCTCGTGCAAGAAAATCAGCAGATGGAGCCATCTTTCTCCAGATACACGCAGCAGTAGCCACCTCTGTAACTTCAGGCACAAATGACTCGATGACAATTGCACCTTTGTAATCAATCTCAGAAAGTGCTTTGAAGATGTTGTCCCAGGGGGTCATGCCTTGATTGAAACGTCCACGATGATTCTCAGCAACATGAAAATGGACCAGATCTTTTTCAACTGTCTTAATAGTATTATAAAAATCATTTTCTTCAAGATTCATATGAAATGTATCAAGTTGGATTTTCACATTAGATTCTCCAATCATTTTAATGAGTTTTTTGGCCTGGCTAGCAGTATTAATAAGAAAACTTTCATAACGGTTGATTGGTTCCAGCACAATACAAAGACCGTGTTTTTGAGCTTCTTTAGCTACCTCCTTTAAAGATCTTGCTGAATGCTCCCATTCCCTGATACCTACAGGATGCTGTGATTTTTTCCCGAAGACTGAGTGGAAAGAACCACTCAGAAAAACTGACCCAATCTGGGAAGCAACCTGTACGCATTCCTTCAAAAAATCGATTCCTCTTTGACGTGTTTTAGAATTATCACTTGTTATGTCCATATCATCTTTCAGCCCTGCAGATATGTAACATTCTAGCTCCAACTTTTTTAATATCTGGTATATCTCTTTTGTATTAAATGAATCCAAGCTCAACAGAGGAATCTGCACCGCGTCAAAGCCCATTGTCTTAATATTTCTAAAAATTTGGCGTGTCTTACTACTATTATTCCAATTAGTCGTCCAAATAAAAGTGTTTATCCCAACTTTTGCCATAATATTTTTCGTACTTTCTCCAAAAGTTATACTCTCTTATTTCAGTCCTCTACTCTCTCCATCCTCCTTCAAGAGTTTTTTTAGGGGGGATATCCTTAGGTTTTTGTCCTGGCAATCTGAATGGTTGATGGAAAGGACTGTCAATTCGGCCTGCCTTCTCTAAGTGTGCCAAGCAGGCACGGTAACATCCTTTAGCACCACAGTAACCGCAGCTCTGTCCTAGGAACCATATCAAAGTGTCATAAGGGTGTTTATACCTTTTATAGTATTCCTCAAATACCCATTCCTCAACAACGGTAATATCCATTTGAGTTTTTGCTTCCCTGAGCTTCTCTTTTGCTTTATTCATTATATCTGATATATCCCAGTCATCGGGTATGTAAGAAGCTGTTTCCTTTATGTTTCCATGATGTGCTAAAGCGCACTTAAAAACATCAAGTTTACCGTATTCTATTTTATGTCCGTCAATCTCAATGTTAATTGTTTCAGTGGAAGATATAGCTTTGCCGGGACACTCTTTAACACATTGCATACACCTGTCACAAATTTCTCCCACCACTATGGGATCAGGTTCCATCTCAGCATCTGTCAGTAATACACCTATACGCTGTAGTGGACCGAAACGTTTGGAAAGAAAAACCTTTGAGTAACCAAATTCGCCCAGCCCAGCAGCCACAGCAGCAATACGATGGTCTATCATTGGCTCTACCGGTGGTTTCCCAACATACTGAATCACAGGAGTTGCTTCATATCCCCTGTCTTCCAACCATATAGCAAGATTCCGGAGAGTATTCTTTAGCCACCTCTCGTTTAGACCTCCATAACTGTATGAATTATAACAGATTCTGGATGTGCCTTGATCAAGCCCTCGAAGAGATCCCCTTAGCACACGCATAGTAATGACAACGACACTTTTAGTCCTTTCATTCAGATTTTTTGGATGATATTCCGGCGGGGCATTATCAAAACGTTCTATATTTGCTACTCCACAGTCATCTGCTCCATTAGCCATAATGAATTCTTTCATCGCTGTTTTAAGGTTTTTTTGACAAACCATAATTCTTTCCCGAGAAGTCATATTCTTTGTCCCTCCATAATCCAATGCATATCAATGTGTTACGCCACAATTGTCATTTTGACGAAGCAGTGTAAGAATCTTCTGGCATTTAAGCAATGCGAATAGTGGTAATACCAAAGCCTTCTATTAAAACTGATATTGTATTATTTTGAGTCTTCAGGGGCTTGATGTTTCTCTCAACAATGTTTGTTAACCAAGATTCGGATATTTTGAAAGATGGAATAATAGTTATTTTAAACGCGGTTTTCTTTCCGGAAGTCTCATATAAGCGTATTATATATCCTTTGTTATTTTCCACCTTCTTAAACGCCAGCATAACAACATTATGTCTATCTATCCGGCAGAAGCTGAAATCACCTGAAGGCAGGTGTCCCTCTTGGTTAGGTTCCAAGATAAGCGCCTTCAGCGGAGTAACATAATTCCAGGCAAAACGGACAGCATCCGCATGATTAGATTTATTTCTCTTATTTCTATGGCTGGTTATGGCAAACCTGAAACCAAGGTGTTCGCCTCCTCCAGCCATACCGGCTGTGTTTCCTTTAGGCTGATAGCAAAAGATAATGCCGGCAAGGAATGTTCCATTGGATAATTTTTCTATTGAACTGCCATGCAGACAGGTATCTGGTCCCCAGTCGTGTACTGGCAAACCAGTGGTTATGTTATTAAAATAAACCCTGCCACAGCTTTGTGGAAAGGCGCATGTTATCCCATAATCAGGATTGGATATATCCAGCCATTTATGCAAACCATAGTGAGCCGTACAGGTTCCCGGCAGTTGGCCAATCTCAGATGAGATCACATTAGTAGAGCTTTCCAGTGTTGCCTGAGGTCTACTTACATTAAAGGGAAAGCTTAAAAACGGGGCTCCCTTTCTCTTTACCGGCTCTTTAAGCTGGGTTATAATAAAGTCTATTCGTTTGATATCGTTATAGAGTATAATTTCTTTTTCTATCTTTCCACATTTTTTGCCTGAGATAGTAATTAACATACTTGCCATCTCAAAGCTGTTTTTGCCAGGATGAATGTATGCAGAGGGAGAGTCGATGTATTGATTTTTATCCGTAAGATAAAGGAGTTGGGTTAATTTAAACTTACTATGTTGATCGACAAGTTCCTGGTTCAATTCTTTATCATAGATGCTGGTTACTGTTCCCGTTTTTGAGTCAAAGGTTATTCTATAAAACTTGTTTTCCATACTCTTCTTTTTGATGGAGATGGAATTATTAACAAAGTGTGGCAGTTTATTACATGGAACAACATTGTAAACACGGTATCCTAAGCCAGGGATATCTTTTGCAAGCAAAGAGATATAGACAGCATCCTTAAGATAGTTTTGCCATTCTCTTAGGTCCATCTGATAAGACAGGTCATTGTACTCCATAAGCGTGATCAACTCTGTTTTCCAGGATCCTACAATCTCATATGGTACGGTTTTCCGCGTTTTGGCATCTACAACCCGAAAGGCATAAGCTCCTGCTAACATTTGCCTGGGAATTATTACTTCAATCCTATCTGACCTTTTCCAGGAAAGAGAATTAAATATTGCCAGAGAGGGAATATCAGTGGTCTTAATCTTCATTCCGATTCTGCTTAAGCTGTTATCAATTACCTCTTTTGTCTGCGCATAGGCTTCATAATAATCTGTCTTGTAAATAACTCGCGTTCCTCTTACCAAAGCAGAATAGGGTAATTGACGCTGTAATTCAGATGAACCGGTTGTATGTTCATTTGCCATGAATAGATTGTCATATGCTCCATTTATGTCTTCTCTTGGATAGCGGTAATTCCTATTTAAGAAATGTGCCATTGTAGCAAATATTTCTGCCGAACAAAGCTCAGTATCAACCTGGCGCACCAAGCCGTGTTCATACGATTCTCTTGCCGTTGAACCAGGCCAGGCTAAACGATAATGAGGAAACTGTTTTCCAAATTTGGCTTCTATAGAGGAGAAAAAGTTCTCTAAGGAAGAAACCCTAAGTTTGGGATAAGCCCATTTTTTGTTCCATGCTTTCACTATTTTAGATACATTTATTTTGGGAGGGGCATTGTCTATAGTTAGGCCTAAAACCCGGAGCATTAAAATATCATAAGGGTAATTGTTCTTTTGCAGAGATTCCAGATATTCCGGTAATCTCTGGTAAGCTGCTTCATAACTTTTATTTAATCCCAGAAGTCCCCCCTCAGCATAGCCCATAATTTCTCTTTTCCATCTGGTACTTGCGTTCCAGACTAATACATGGCTTCCATCTAACCCGACCCAGTAAAAGGGGTTTTGCACAGCAGGTGCTTTGTGATACATCTCATTAACTGCTGTAGAAAGATATCTAATGCCACTTTTGCTAAGCACCTGCGGTAAGCCCCAGTTAACACCGTCAGGGTCAGAGACCATGGCTGTAGGAATCTTCATACCGTATCTCTTCCTTAATTTTTCAGCAAGATAAACAGATCTAACAAGCTCTTCATGCCCAACATATACATCGTAAGGCGTAAAATGCATTCCGGTAACTTCTATCCGGCCCTCTCTAACACGGCTGATGAATTCTTTTGTCTCTCTGTCCGCAGCCCTCTCAAGGAAGTTTTTGACTTGCCAGGTGTTTTCGCAGGTCCATCTGAACCTTGAATCTTCAGGATAGCTATCTGTTAGTCGGCAAAGCCTGATGGCTTCTTTTATATACTGGTAATGCTGTCTATAGATTCTTGGCTGCAGGTTTGTAAAACCAAGGTCTGTATGGGCATGATGCACTAAGTGGATTATCCAATGTCTCTGGGGAGAAATGGCAGCTTGATAATGAAATTGCCTATTCCCAAGCCATAGAATAAATTTAGCAGGAGTTGCCTTCTTTACTTCAGGTATCTCAAATGAGTATATACCCTTACCCTGTTTGATTTTTCCCAACTTCAGCGTAAAAATCTCCCCCAGAAGCTCTACTTCGAGTCTCCCTACAACTTCCTTATCCTTGTTGTCCACTACCGCATTTAATACACGATTGAGGTCTTCTTTGGATCTTTTAAGAAACGTGGTTGGAACTACCCTAAACTTACCTATTTTATCCATTTGCCTATCCAGTTAAGGTCTGCCCTTACCAAATCTGAAATACACGGACATCTTCGGCGTGAAGCTGGAACAGACAGGGTACGCACTCGACTCCACGACAATCGACCTGTACATCAATGGTAATTGATTTCCTAAGTGCTTCTTTTCCCAACAGCCGCTAGGTACAAGGGATGCAACTATGCCTGTGAAGACTGTCTTCATATAAAGGTAACTTAGGTCATTTAACCTCAAAAATGCGTGAAAACGGCAATTTCTCATCATGAAAAATAGTACATTATTGACGACAAAGTGTTTTAATAATGGTCAAATTAATTCTGTCGCAGAAACCTCCTTAAAAAGGTATTTTGTGCGTCATGCCAAAAGGAACCCCAAAAGTTCGTTTTTCCTTCGATGAAACCCATCTCACTCACTTCGGTGGAATGTGGTTGATTCAGCGTTTTTGCAAAAAGTTCAATTTCTGCCAAAAGGTAGTGGTTTCGTTCAAAGATGCAGTTTATCATTTTGTCGACGTATAATTGGTATTACCATAAAAGATTTCTATGGGTTTTTCATAATAGCCAGAACTATATCTTTCCAGAGGTTAAATACATCAAAGATTACCCCTAATGGACTAAATTCAAATTCGTAGATAAACTTTTTGGAAACATCTGGTCTTATAAATATTTCAAAGGCATCTTCTTTATAAATAGGATCGTCTCTATTCTTAAAACTTCCTACTGTGACAGATATAGACTTTTTGTTCTTCATCTGCTTGAATTTCAATTGCTGAAAAACAGAAGATTCTTACTAAAATCAAAATGTTTAATTTAGAAAACATGCAACTATCTCCTTGCTTGTTAAAAACTTCTGCTAAAAAATGTTCCTTTTAACATAAATTTATAAGCACGTAACTTTCATAGTTTCAGTGCCTTACGAGAATTTCTCAATTTAAGAACTTGTTTGTCAGTGCCTTGTTTTGCTTTATCAGTTAAATCAAAGTGTCTCTCTTTAAAAGTCATTTTCTATAACCCCCTCAAGCACGCATCAACCAATTCACTTAACGAACCTGTTGCCAAACCTATGCAGGTATCAGCTCCACCATAGTAAACTCGTATCTGATCTTTGTCATAATCGGATATGGCTCCACAAGTAAAGACAACGTTTGGAACTTTCCCGCATTGTTCATATTGTTCATAAGGAGCCAAGATATGACTTCGAGTCTTGCCAACTATTTTGACAGGGTTTTCCAAATCCATAAGGAGTGCCCCAAGACGATAACGATGACCGGTGCATGATTGTGAAACACCATGCGTTATCATAAGCCAGCCAGCTTCTGTTTTTATAGGTGGAGTAGGCCCAATCTTTACCCCATCCCATCCTGCACCTTCTTCCGCTTTTAGAAGAGGACGATGGCATCCCCAGTGAATTAGATCAGGAGAAGATGATATCCACATATTCCCGAATTTATGTAGGTTATCCGGGATTATCCGATATGGTCTATCCACACGGTAGTATTTACCATTTATCTTTTCAGGAAATAGACAAGGAACTCTGTTATCCGGAAGCGTAATTACTTCTATATACTCATGTCTTTTAAAATCTTTTGTTTTTCCAAGTAGGCCCACACATCCCCAAGAACCTCCTCCAGGATGTATAATATAATAGGTGTCTTCAACCTTTGTGATACGCGTATCGATGGGGCCTTGGTCAAGGCTTTTGTAAGGTTCTTTATCAGGTCTTTGAAGAAAGGGTTCAGGGTTAATCTCAAAATGGATACCATCTGTGCTTTCAGCTACATGAGTAGTGGCTCCTCTTTTACCGCGATAATAACCTGACCTATGGAATACTGAAACCAGCAAAATTGTTTTTCCGTTATACACCGTTTGCCCCGGGTTCATTATTGCCTCCGCATCAGGAAAATCCGCAGGTTTAATAATGGGATTCTCCGGATGACGCTTTAAAATAAATTCTTCATAGAACATTTTCTACTCCTTTTATTTTTATTTAATCTCCGTGCTCCATTTTTTTTCAAAAAGTAAATCCTGTGCTTCTTTTTCAGAAGAACAACGAAGAACAATCAACAATCCTCTTGAATCAAGATTATCCAGTACAAAATTAACTTCATCAGGTCGGCAGTAAACAATAATAGCCTTCTTTTTTGCCTGGATTTTTTTATATACAGGTATCCATCTCTCCAAACCGGCAGCAGGTGCCCACTGAATAGCATTAAGATTGGGAATCTCTAAAAGCAAATCCAAATGCTTCAAGGCATCTACCCCATCCAGGTGGTAAATGGAATGGTCCAGATAATTAATCTCATTCACTAATTCTTCCAGAAAAAATTTCTCATACATTGAAGGAGAAATAAGGCAGGTAAAGTCATTCTGAACCGGATACATCTTGCACGGAGACCAAAGCCCCATCCAAGAACAGGTTCCCTCCTGTTTCTTTGCTATAATCTGATAACTTTCTTCATAGACCTTATGCCATGCTTTCCATAGAAGTCTCATGGCTTCTTTTACTCTACCAGGATTATCAATCAAATCCATACATAAGTTCTCTGCCCCCCCCCTTAAAACTGCCAGTGAATCCATACTCGCATGGATGTCCGTTATTCCGACAAGGTAATTTCCCTGGAAGTGTTTCAGAGCATAGCGGGTAAACTCTTTGGTCTTTTGCCAGTAGAAATTATCCTCTTTAATTTGAAGTACGGATAAATCAGAATAATCTTTAAGTACAGGTCTATGCCAATCTGCCCAAGAAACAGGTGCGGAAGAACCTAACGATGAAAAATTTAAGGTTGCTCCTAAATAAGCTGAGAAACCATCTGGCCCAAAGTTTGGCCAGTAATAAGGAAAAGCTACACCACCATAAAAAGTGTTCTGAATAGTTTTCTCCGCTTGCTCAATAACTTTTTCTTTGTTAAGTCTATCTTCCGGACTTCCCACTATCATTTCCTCAGGCTGGTGACCCTCGCGGGGAGCAGTTACATATAGAGGGACCCTATCCAAAATTTCGCAATTCCACCAAGCCTCATAATATTTTTTAATCTTTTCACAATCCCTATTCAAGATAGTTATTATCCTTATCTCTTCGGCTGCATTTAATTTGTATTTCTTTCAATCTAAAGTAAGCACAATTTTTCTAAAATGCCAGGGGGCTTTGCCACCAGCAATTCTGGGTGTCAACTGATAGTAATAAGATTGACCGCTCCCGCTATAATCATCAAAAATAACAATATTAAAGCCAAAGATACTCCCTGCTTTGCCTTCTGCGGGCCTGATAGCAGAGAAAGGAATTGCTGCTTCATAAGTTGTTAGCGTGCCTTTTCTTGAAATAGCCACTTGCGACTTCTTAAGGTTTATCATTTTGGGAGACCATTGATAGCATTGCACTCCCTGCTCTGTCTTTGCTAAACCTATTTCATAATCGTTTTGATTATAACCTTTCCATTTATCAACTGTAATGTCGGCATCAGCCATTGTATCCAATGCAAACTGTACACAGTCTCCATTCCATATATCGACCCCTTTTTGCTTATTAAAATGACTGTCATCCGTAACAGCCACGGCTAAGTAAAAATAATCTTCATCCCACCCCAAAAAAACATCGGCCGATAAATCTTTACTTCCAGCCCATATATCAGGGGTAACATCAGGCGGGAACAAATATTTTCGTCCTGAAAACCTCA
>JAGMCN010000206.1 GCA_023129235.1 Caldifarciminota bacterium
TTTTTCTTTCCCGCGGTTCTCACAGTTTTAATTTACGCTATGTAAATAAAGGACAAAGTCACCGTGGTCTGCAGCTTGGAAAGCTTAACCTTATGTGGAAATGTGCGGGGGCTCAGGAATGGAGCATAATGCCGTCAGGAGTGTTCTCCCAATCGGAGGTTAAGAGCTGGTTTAATGACAGATGGATATTATCCTTTCTGAGTATTGTCTGTTTTCTGATGTTTTTCAGTCTGATGTTTCTGGAAAGGAAGTTTCTGAAACTTCACTGGGCCGGTTCAATAATAACGCTGATTGTTCTTCTTGGAGGAGCATTGCGTTTTTATCAATATAACATTATACCGCTCTACAATGAAACAATGGATGAATTCCTTCTTGGTTGGATGGGCTGGTCGCTTCTTAAGCTCGGGATTCCTGTTGGATGGTCGTGGCTTCCAGCTTATGGAGATTGGAGTTCAGCCTGCAGGTTCTGGTTTGGTAATGTTTTTCAAATACTATCACCTGCTCTCCATCAACCTCCGCTTTTTTACACACTAATTGGTGCAGTATCCATTCTCTCCGGCGCAAAAGAACTATTGCAGGTTACTGTTTCAAGTATGCGCATATTACCGGTAATTTTTTCAACCACTACTATTTTTCTCATCTACTTTTTTTTGAAAGATAAATTCGGACGACGTGCCGCACTTCTATCCTCGCTTCTTTTTGCTGTTATTCCAACAATAGTTGTGTCCGGACGGTTGGTGAAAGGAGAGAATATGATATCTTTCCTCCTTGTCCTTTCTCTTATTCTGTATGACAGGAGTCTTCATTCAACTACATGCCGAAAACCTTTCTGGATAGGAGTGATTCTGGGATTGGCTTGTCTGGCAAAGTTTACTGCACTGAGTTTTGTAGTTGCGATGTGTTTCCTTTATCTTTTCAAAAAAAATTGGAAGCAAGGAATTACAGTATTTTGTGTGGGGGCATTTTTTGCTTCCCTCTACTTTGTTTATGGAGCATTTATTGACTGGGGCATTTTCGTCAGAGCCTTTAATTCCCAGCGTGATATGCTTTCTCTTCTTGATATGCCAATAAAAATGATACTTCAACCCAAGATAACAGATACTGTGTTTTTTGATGGTGGAATTCTTTTCTTATGGGTTTCAATTATTTGTATCTCTTTTTTGAGGGATAAAGGAATTGCCAGAGATATTGGTATTATTTTTGCGTTTTATTTCTTATCAATTTCTGTAAATGTGTGGAGTAAGTATAATTTCGGCTGGTACAGAATCCCGCTTTACCCGCTGCTCTGCGCCGGAGGCGGTATTGTACTGCATGAGCTTTTCAGAAGGAAAAGTGTGCTGCTTATGGCAATGTTTATTGGTCTGGGCGTGATGATGAATTTGCAGTATTGTCTTCCTGACCATCTGGTCAGAAATTTGCTGTTCCCGAAATTCCTGGTAGCAGCTCTTATTTTCCCAATTTTACCCTGGCAGATATGGAAGACAAGGTTCTGTAACTACCTGGCTGTTTCCGGAATTACTTTTGTTGTTTTAGTATATGTTATAACAAGTATTATAATGGTTTTAAAATTTTCTGGTATCTATTGATTCTTCTCGGGGTCAGGGACGACCCCGAGTACAGGAGCGAAAGTGAGACAGAAAACTGAAATTTGGCTTGTAGTTTTAATTCTGATTTTTCTCGGAGTTATTTTTTCCATACCCCTGATATTCAATCTCAATTCAGCCATTCCATATAGCTTCTATCCTCCTCCCGGGTTTGAAATGTGCGATATGAAGCAAGGAGATCATCTCCAGATCTTTTACACCTTATCCCAGGTCAGTGATTATTTCAGGGAGAGAAATAGTGCCTTTTTCGAAGAGCCGTATGAGTTTACCATCTCCGGTAGTAAAAGATATTATTCCCCGAGGGAATTACCACTTTCTGTGGTTTTTGCCCTTTTGTCTCCACTTGGAAACATCGCCGCCTATAATATTTTAGTCATCCTTTCATTTGTTGCATGTGGAGTGTCTGTTTTCCTTCTGTCGGGAAGATATATCAAGAGTTTTCTGGCAAGACTTGTATCGTGTATTATATTTGCTGTATTCCCGTTTCGCCTGGCACAGCTCTATGGTGGTCATCCAAACGGGTTTATGGTTTTCTTCTTACCTCTAATGTTGTATGGATATGAATCCTGGTTTGAAACGGGAAAGTGGAAATATGCAATCCTTTCAGGTATTTGTATTATGTCTATGGCA
>JAGMCN010000207.1 GCA_023129235.1 Caldifarciminota bacterium
AGCAAGTACGGAATACCATATTTATAGCGATTATTATTTCTGTTCTTTTAGCTATTCTAGCTGGATGGTTAATGTCGGGAAAAATCTCGAAACCTATTAATCTTTTAGCAAATGCTTCAGAAAAAGTTGCTCAAGGTGACTTACATACTTTGGTTAATGTTAAATCTTCCAATGAGATTGGGGTACTTGCCTCTTCCTTTAATCAGATGGTGAGGTCTTTGAGAAAATCAAGGAATGAGCTACGGCAGTGGGGGAAGAAATTAGAAAAAAGAGTGGTAGAACGGACTGAAGAATTAGAACAAGCCAACCTTAAACTACAGGAACTCGATCGCCTAAAGTCTATGTTCATTGCCTCAATGAGTCATGAACTAAGAACCCCACTTAACTCTATAATCGGTTTTACCGGAATAATCTTGCAAGAGATGTCCGGGGATATTAATGACGAGCAGAGAAAGCAACTAACTATGGTGAAAAACAGTGCCAACCATCTCTTAGCTCTTATAAATGATATAATCGACGTAAGCAAGGTAGAGGCAGGCAAGGTAGAACTTGTCATCGAGGAGTTCGACCTCATAGCTCTTGTGGAAGAGGTAAGGGATTCATTTAACGTTACTGTAGCAGAAAAAGGCTTTAAAGTTTCCCTCAAGATACCTGAAATGCTTGTTATTGAAAGCGATGAGCGAAGGACAAAGCAGGTTATTGTGAATCTTGTAGGAAACGCTGTAAAGTTTACGGATGAAGGAGAGATAGAGATAAATGTAACAAAAAAAGATAGAATAACGGAATTATCGGTTAAAGATACTGGGGTTGGGATAAGAGAAGAGGATATGGGAAAGCTATTTAAAGCCTTTAGCCAGATTACCACCAAAGGTAGGTTAGAGGAAGGCACGGGGCTTGGACTATATCTCTCCAAAAAGATAGCTCACCTTCTCAGGGGAGATATCACTGTTGAAAGTGAATTTGGAAAAGGTAGTATATTTACATTAACCTTGCCCTTAAAACATAAGGAGGTAAAAGTATGAAAAGAATTCTAGTAGTAGAGGACAATGAAACCAATATGTACCTCATCGGCTTTATCTTAAGGAAAAGTGAATATGAGGTAATAGAAGCCAGAAGTGGCGAAGAAGGAGTAGAACTGGCGATAAAAGATAAGCCCGACCTGGTCATCATGGATATACAACTTCCAGGTATTGATGGTCTGGAAGCCACAAAAAGGATAAGGAAAACGGAAGCAGATGGAAAGATTCCCATTATCGCCCTTACCTCCTATGCCATGACCGGGGACAAAGAGAAGGCATTAAAAGCAGGCTGCACCGGGTACATCGAGAAGCCCATCAATCCAGAGGCCTTCATAGGCGAGATTGAGAAGTTTCTTTAAGATAAGTTAAAATGAATATATAGGAGATAAAAAAATGAAAATCCTTATAGTGGATGATATAGAGGAAAACCTCTACTTGATTGAGACCTTACTGAAAGGGAGCGGTTATGAAGTGGTAAATTCTAAAGACGGAGTAGAGGCTCTTGATAAGTTAAAAGCAGAACCCATTGATATGATTATATCTGATATATTGATGCCCCGGATGGATGGCTTTCAGCTCTGCAGGGAATGCAAAAAAGACGATAGTTTAAAGAAGATACCTTTTATATTCTACACTGCTACCTATACTGACAAGAAGGATGAGGATTTTGCTCTAAACTTAGGTGCAGAAAAGTTCATTGTAAAACCGGCAGAGCCAGAAGCATTATTAAAAATTTTAAAAGAGATTATCGAAGCACACAAGAAAGGGACACTTATCACTCCCAAAGAACCTCTCAGAGAGGAGGAAATATATCTCGTAGAATACAACAAACGGCTGATAAAAAAACTTGGGAAAAAGGTACTCGACTTGGAGAAATCCAAGAAAAGATTACAAAAAACTATGGAAGACATTATCTATACTATCGGCAAGATTGCGGAGACCAGAGATCCCTATACCTCTGGACATCAGAAGAATGTCTCCCAAATAGCCATTTTCATAGCCCAAGAGATGAAACTACCTCAAGATAAGATTGAAGGTGTAAGGATAGCCTCTTTAGTTCATGATATAGGAAAGATCAGTCTACCTGCAGAGATCTTGAATAAGCCCACCAAATTAAGCGAAATAGAATACAGTTTAATTAAGGAACATTCCCAGACAGGGTATGATATCTTAAAATCGATAGATTTCCCCTGGCCAGTAGCGGAGATTGTCCTCCAACATCACGAAAGGCTAAATGGTTCAGGTTATCCCCAGGGACTTAAAGGTGATGACATTCTTCTGGAAGCAAAAATAATAGGAGTAGTTGATGTAGTAGAGGCGATGTCTTCTCACCGACCTTACCGCCCAGCTCTTGGAATAGATGCAGCTTTAGAAGAAATTTCTAAGAACAAAGGAATACTTTACGACTCTGAAGTAGTAGATGTTTGCTTGAAACTCTTTAAAGAGAAAGAATTTAAGTTTTAATCGTAGCAAGAAAGTGTGTAGTACTGAATCATGTA
>JAGMCN010000208.1 GCA_023129235.1 Caldifarciminota bacterium
CTGCTCCGACGTCCCCCAAGTGCCCACAGTTATTTGTTATCACTTTTGCCAACATTTCCGGTTCTGCTTCACTTGGGTTTGATCGGGTTGGCAGACTCGTAGTCCCGAACAAATTCCTTAACCTGAAACTCAATGTGTTGTACAACACTGTCAGGTAGTAAATTAAGCTCTCTCACTTCAACAATACCAGTTCTATGCCATGTAATGGCTCTAAATACAGGAGCTTTGTTTCCACGACTTTTAACATCCCTAGCATGCACGACATCTTGGATTAAGAAAACGTTTGAACGGTAAGCGAAGTATCGATCCTTCACCCGTGCAGCAAAAACATCAATCAACAGAAGATTTGCGGAATGTGGAACAACCTTAAGACCCGTCGAACCCAACTTACCCCTGACTAATTCACCTAATTCTACCTTATCAGCCGTACCGGATTTTTTAAGCCAACATTCTTCATCATAGACACTGCATAAACATAAACATAAGAGGTGGAAAAAGCATACAGGTCTGATGAATTAAAAGCCATTATTAAGAGAAATAATGTTGAGATAACAATCTTTTTTTTCATAATAAATCCCCCCTCGCTCATTCGATTAAAAACTGAAACCAACCTTAAATATAAGTTATCTACTATTAAATTTTTCAGCCTCTTTGTTCAACCCGTGCTGTTTGAGCATACCGGCAGTTGTTGTACGATAATCTGAAACAGCTCTCCAAGTGTAGTCATAATTTCTAATCACTAAAAGATACACAAAACTACGCATCGCTTCCCGGGATTGATATGAAAAATCTGCTGTAAAACTTATAACTGCTGCATCTCGTGTATCATTTATATCTCTTACATGAACTATGCTGACATTGCTAACGCCTGTAATACCGTGGTGTCCTGCATAGTAACGATTGGCCAAATCAAGCGCTACATCTTTTCTAAACAGGAAACTGGAAGTATCTATTTGTTTGTCCTGTTTAATGGGGCCATAGCCCTCTTGAATATATTCTTTTTCAGCTTTCACATTTAAAGGCAATAAGGTCATAAATAAAAACACAAAAATACATATTTTGAGTTGTGACTTAAACATGCTTACCCCCTTTATATTAGTAAGAAACTTATCAAATTAACTTATACTAAAGTGATTAATGCGTTGCCAAGATTGGTTGGCCTGTGAATTTATTAGAGTCCGCCCTAAAGCAGAATCGCTCAATTTAGTAAAAACAGCTTTTGAGACATGAATTCATAAACCTTCGGGGTCATACAAACTTAATGTTCAATTGTTTTCATAATGACCTTCTTCCCATATTTCACGATATTCAGGAGGAACCCATTCTTTCTTTTCTATCTCTTTACCTTCTTCTACAAGATACTTTTCCTCTTCATACCATATATCTCTATATGCACGTCCCAAATTATCCACTTTAACCGGCCCAGATTTCTTAATCTTACGTGTTCCATATTTGGGGGGGATAGTGTCTTTCTTGGTCTTATAGTAGCCATCTTTTTTAAGTACACGTTTCTTTTTTGACAGTTTCCATTTTTGTAAGGATATCGTTATATGTTTTTTCTCGTTATCATCAATATACACATCCTGGACAACATTTTTATATAAAGGTATTTTCCCTTTAAATGGATCATTTACCGTATCATTACTTTTTACAACAATTCTATGTAATCCTTTTTTGATCCCTCTTAATTCAATCGGAGAAGTTGCGTCCATAAATTCGTTATCAAAAACTACTATTGCATTATAAGGTTTGAAAGAAATTTTAAGGATTCTATGAATTTCAGCTGGTCTAACAGATTCCTCAATTACAGTGCCCAGGCTGGCCGAGTGAAAAACGAAATCACCTTCATCAAGGTCAGGATCTTTAATTTTCCCGTACTGAGGGGTCTGGCCTGTTTCGTATGACAGGATTTTCTTGTGAAGGTACATGCCCAGTTCGGTTCCTGTGACGTAGCCGTCACTGTCCAGGTCGGCATCTCCTCTCAGGGCTCGGATGAATGAAGGAACAAATACGCTATGTGCCGGTACTTCCTGTCCGGCACTTCCTGCTGAGATAAACTGACGAACAGGGTGGGACGTCAAGTCCGAAATGTGAGGAGGAAGTTTTGGTAAAGCCTTTGTCTTAAAAATGGTCCCTGAAAAACAGCTGTCAAAAACAAACAATGCATGCTTTGCTTCGATTTGCCTCGCCCAGGCAAGAATCTGGGTCATCCCCAAGGCTTTCCGGACAAACCCTATGTCATCAAATCTGGGGTCTGGTGCGTCAACAGGAACCAGATAGCCTTTCCTGCCCTGGTCGCGGGTGTATCCGTGGCCGGAAAAGAAAAAGAGTAACCGGTTGTTTTCATCAAAGCCGTAACGGTTAATAAAGTCCTCAAATGTGTCGCTTAACTGATTGCTTGTCGGGTCTAAAATCTTCACTATGTGAAAGCCTTGTTTTTTCAAAGCAGCTTCGACCCGATTGATCTCACCAGGAACACTCTCCAAAATCGGCCAGCCGGATGTGTACTTGCTAACGCCGACAAGAAGAGCATGACTTCCCTTGTAAAGCACTACCTTTCGACCGGACCGTTCCTTAATGACAACTTTTATCCCTTTACTTTGAGTAGCCTGAGAAATTTTTGGGAAGACCAGACCAAAAACCAAGACTATAGAAAAGCTTGCAATAAGAATAGCAAGCATCATTGCCCGGCGCCTACTATTACTGCTGGACATGAATTTTTTCCCATGCAAGCTCTGCCATTGTATTAACTTTACCTGCATGCCGGCTCCTTGTGGAATTTATAAGAATGGAATATGAATAATCAGCAAAAATGCACATCTTAACGATTCACTTGCATTTGCGTCAAAAATTCTTTTTTCTCTATCGCAAGTTTGTTCTGTAGAAATAATCCCCTGAAGATAAGCAGGAACGGGGGATTTGAATTGACTAAAATTAAATTAGGCAAATCAGCTGGTTATGTCAAGAAAAAATACAGGGCAACAGTTGGGAACGTCCATAAATAAGTAAATAAAACAGGGTTAAAGGAAGGTTAGTTGCTTAGTTATGGACGTTATATATTAAAA
>JAGMCN010000209.1 GCA_023129235.1 Caldifarciminota bacterium
GGGGATGCCCGGCATGAACGTTATCAAGCCGCTCTTTCCTGTGTATTAGAAGATGAGAAGGTAGATGGAGTAATAGTTATTCTCACTCCACAGGCTATGACTAATATAGAAGAAATAGCTCAAGTCATAGTAGCGGAAGGAAAAGAGAGTAAGAAACCGATCCTTTGCTGTTTTATGGGATGTTTTGATGTCTCACGCGGGATAGAAATACTGGGGGAAGGAAACATTCCTAATTATCAATTTCTTGAAAGTCCAACCAGAGTCCTCAGGGATATGTATAAGTATAAGGAGTGGACTCATCAAGTATATTCTCCATTGAAGAAATTCAGAGCGGATAAAAGAAAATCTGCCAGGATTATAAGGAATACAAAGAAAGATGAGAGAATTTATCTCCCTGAGATAGAATCCATAGAGGTTTTAGACGCTTATGAATTCCCCACTTTAAAATCTGTCCTGGCAAAAGACGTAGATGAATGTATAAGTGCCGCTAACAAGATTGGCTATCCGGTAGCAATGAAGATAGTCTCTCCCGATATTATCCATAAGTTTGAGGTGGGAGGAGTCCTCTTAAAGTTGAAGGATGACTCAGAAGTAAAAAGAGCCTATCTGAAGATGAGAAACAATGTTAAAAAGTTAAGGCCTAATGCCCGGATATGGGGAGTGAATATCCAGGAAATGGCAAAAGGTGGCCAGGAAGTCATCCTGGGAGCAAAGAGAGATAGCTTTTTCGGACCTGTAACTATGTTCGGATTAGGAGGTGTGTATGTAGAGACCATCAAGGACATATCCTTCGGCTTCATTCCTTTAAGACCTGCAGATGCTTTAAAAATTATAAAATCTATAAAAACTTTCAAAATCTTAAGCGGCATTCGTGGAAAACCGCCTTACGATATATCAGCTATAGTAGACTGTCTCCTGCGGTTGTCTCAGCTTATAATGGAGAATGAATCTATCTCTGAGCTGGATATAAACCCCTTGATAGTTTACCCCGAAGGCTGTAAAGTAGCTGACGTGAGAATAATCCTCTCTGAATAGGAAAATTTTGATCCCTGCCAAGTCTCAAATTTATTTCCACAAATTATTTCGAAATACTTGACACTCTCTATCGATTATGATATTGTTTTACAAGAAAGTTATCGATAGGAGGTGATTATTTATGGAAGCTGTAAAAGTTTCTCCAAAATATCAGGTTGTTATTCCCCTCTCTATTCGTGAAACATTGGGAATTTATCCTGGAGAAAAAGTTCGCGTTCTACAATACAGAAATCGCATAGAGTATATTCCCGAAAAGAACATTAAGTCAATGAGGGGGTTTTTAAAAGGGATTGACACAGTAGTAAAACGTGATATGGATAGACTATGAATGTTGTGGATTCTTGCGGTTGGCTTGAATATTTTGCTGAGGGGCCAAATGTTGATTTCTTTGCCTCTCCCATCGAAGATACAGAGAGTCTTATAGTCCCCACAATATGCATCTTTGAGGTATTTAAACACGTTTATCAACAACGTGGTGAAAATGCCGCATTACAAGCCGTTGCATTAATGTACCAAGGGGAAATAATAGCATTGGACGATAGTTATGCATTATATGCTGCAAGGTGTAGTATCGATTATGACATTCCGATGGCCGATAGCATAATTCTATCAGTCGCGCAATTAAAAAAAGCTACAATATGGACTCAAGATATAGATTTTAAAAATATTAAAGGCGTCAAATATATAAAAGCAAAGAAGAAAAAGCCTATCTAATTAACTCATTTTTCGCGGGAATGACAGGAAAGATACTTCAGTAAATATCCAGGAAAAGTGCAGGAATCAATATGGTGGCGGGGGCCGGATTTGATACTGATTCTCCCGATTCCTGGAACTGGGTTGAAGTTAATCTCGATCCAGTTCCTCCGCATGATTAAATTATAGGAGAATCTTGGTCCTTGTTAAGACCTTCAATTTGCAATTAGCTCTCGAAATGCCTTGACAGAAACAGCCTGAGTCAATATAATACACTATGGCTGTTAATAAAGCCTTACAAATGTTAAGCAAACCTTACAAACATGGTCATAGAAAAAAGTTTAGATAATATACTCAATTCAAAGTCTAAGGTAGCAGTTATCCGCTTATTTGTTTCCAAGACTGGCGGCTTTAAAGCTTCTGGTAGAGAAATAGCAAAATTAGTACATTTCTCCGCTCCGGCAACACACGCTGCATTAAAAGAACTTTATAACGAAAGAATTCTAAAATTAGATATCATTGGAAAACAGCATATCTATAGTCTTGATAGCAACAATAGAGTAGTTAAGCAAATACTAAAACCTATGTTTAAGAAGGAAATTTCCGTTAAGGAGGAAATTGAAGACTACTTGATTAAACAGATTCAAAGGACGGGGATAAAGAATAAGATTGTATCTCTCATACTATATGGAAGTTTGCAGGAAGGCAGAACCACTGCCAAGAGTGATGTAGATATTGTCGTCATAGTCAAGGACAGGAAAGCCAAGGAGGAAATTGAAGACAAATTTCTATATGATATCTCGGTTAAATTTAGTGATTATTTTAGGGCACATTTGGATGTCTATATTAAGACCAAAAATGAATTTCGGTTAAGGCTCAAGAAAAATATGCCTCCTATTTCGACTCTTATGAAATCTTATTCCACAATCTGGGGGAAAGAACCTTTGGATATTTAAGAGTATGACACGAAAAGGGATTAAAATAAAACAAGAAGATCGTTCTTCTGCCAAAGATTATCTGAAAAAAGCAACAGATAATTACCAACAGATGCTTTCTGCAGTACAGACGGATAACTTCAATGCTGCAGCCACTTTAGCCCTTCAATGCGTAATTTCTTCAGCAGATGCAATATGTGTTTTTGAAAAG
>JAGMCN010000021.1 GCA_023129235.1 Caldifarciminota bacterium
GTTTGATACATTCACACCCTCATCACAGTAAAAACTGTCAGGATAGTTCGCACTATACGGACGTCTTTGTATCTCGCCCATAAGATATAGTTTTGGCACATCTGTCTCTGTTGGATTCTCCTTTTTACATCCTATGAAAGCTCCTATAAAAAGAGCCAATCCTATGTAAAGAAACCACTTCTTCATTATATCTCTTTCAAGCTTTCCTCATAGTCCTGTTAGTTATTTATCAATCTTTCCTTGAGCTTCTCAATCCTTTGTTTCCAGAGCTCGTCTTGTTCCTTCAATGCTTCTTTGTGTCGCCTTGCTCTATCCTCTTTTGAAGTCTTCTTGGCAGTGCCAACATGAAAATCATCGCTTTCTCTCTTTTGCTTTGCCCAGAAGAATCCTATTCCGTCACCACTAACATTACCGGGTGTGCCCGGAACAAGAGACGGACCGGCAATTGCAGAAACATCAAAATCTCCATGTCCATAGAAAATGCTATCTATTTCACTCAGATTTGGCCAAAGCAAACTGCTTTCATAGGTTATGCTTGTTTCAGAAAGAATTGTATCCCTTGAAAAACGGAAGTTTTCGGAATTTCCCGAGGTGTCGGAGTATCGATAATAAACATAAAGATGCACTCTGTAATGATTGGCATAAGAAGCACTATCCCATGAAATATCCAAGCTTGAGCCTTTTGGCAATACATAAGAAGTGTCTGGAGCAATTATGCTGAAATTCCCGGGCAACTTTACAGTAGCGGTAGCTGTATCAGAGCTAGTAGTAACGACCAGCTCATACTCTGTCTCTGGGGTTAAAGGAAAATGTTCACGAAAATAAAGCCCAGAAGTAGAGGGATAAAGTTCAAGTTCCTGTTCGTTTATCTGCACCGATGGCACTACTTCTGTGTTTGATACATTCACACCCTCATCACAGTAAAAACTGTCAGGATAGTTCGCACTATACGGACGTCTTTGTATCTCGCCCATAAGATATAGTTTTGGCACATCTGTCTCTGTTGGGTTCTCCTTCTTACAACCTGTGGCAAAGATAAGAAGTGATATTACTAATATCACTCCTCCTGAAAGCAAGCTGTTCATTTTTCTCTTCATCTTAAATCACCTCCTTTCTCACAAAAATACAGCCATTCTCAAAAGCATCTTTTACAGCGACACCACTATCTTTCATACAGAACTCCTTAACTCCACAACTCATTCACAGACCTCCATTTTTGCACAATTTGACCCTGTTCTTTGTGGTTTATTCGTGTTCATTCGTGGTTTAAAAATGAAAACATAACCAGGTACTAATTTTCCCTCCTGTTGGAAAATAAAAATCCATACCCTCCCTGACTTCAGAATAATCTCCCACATCAAGATAATTGTTTTCCCTATAAGTCCGCGAGAACTTGACTAAAGAAGTTTTAAATTTTAAACTCAACTGCTTTCCCATAAGCCCAAAGAAATACTCAATGCCGGGGTCAATGCTTACACTATAAGTTTGAGCCGAATATTCTTTCCAGGATTTTCCACGACCATAATATGAGTAATACATACTAAAGCGAGGTAATAGGGTAATAAAAGGTGAAAACGAACTATGTGCACGAAAGTATTTATAAAACCCAACACTCACATGGCCCCCGTAGTCACGGCCATTATGGGAATTTTCGCGATTGTCAATCCAACCGCTACCCTCCACTCCTATCATTACTGTCTTAAAGGGTCTCCATGAAATAGAGTATTGGTCACATCCAAAAACCTTCAATCCCGCTGTCCATTTGCCTTGTAAATTCACTAAACTCGTGGACTCACCAGGCACTCCAATCATCAAAACACTCAATAAAATCCACATCTTTCCCTCCTTTCTTTACAAAAATACAGCGGTTCTCAATAGCATCTTTTACAGCGACATCGCTATCTTTCATACGGAACTCCCTAACTCTACAACTCATAACTCTATAACTCTAATCCTTCCTTGAGCTTTTCAATCCTTTGTTTCCAAAGCTTGTCTTGTTCCTTCAATGCTTCTTTGTGTTGCCTTGCCATATCCTCTTTTGAAGTCTTTTTGGCACTGCCAACATCAAAATACCTTCTTTTTTCTTGCGTTGCCCAGAAGAATCCTATTCCATCACCACTAACATTTCCGGGTGTACCCGGAACAAAAGACGGACCATTAATTGCACAAACAAAAACACGTCCACTTCCATTATAAACACTATCTATTTTGCTCAGATTTGGCCAAAGCAAACTGCTTTCGTAGTTTATGCTTGTTTCAGAAATAATTGTATCACTTGAAAATTTGAAGTATTTGCCATTCCCTGAGGTGTCGTAATAGTCATAATGAACATAAAGATACACTTTATAATAATCGGCATACGAAACACTATCCCATGAAGCATTTAAGCTTATGCCTTTTGGCAATACATAAGAAGTATCTGGAGTAGTTATACTGAAATCCTCTGGTAAAATTATAGTAGCGATAGCTGTATCAGAGCCGGCAGTAACGACCAGCTCATACTCTGCACCTGGGGTTAAAGAAGAGTCTCCATCAAAATAAAATCCAGAAAGATAGTAATAAAGCTCAAGTTCCTGGTCGTTTATCTTAACTGATGGAACTGCTTCTGTGTTTGATACATACACATTTTCGTTACAGCAAAAGACAGGATGGTCACCACCCTCATACAAATATCTTTCTATCTCACCCATAATAAATAGTTTTGGCGCACTTGTCTCTGTTGGGCTTTCCTCTTTCTTACACCCCGTAAAAGCTCCTATAAAAAGAGCCAATCCTATGCAAAGAAACCCCTTCTTCATCTTACACCTCCTTGTTTCTCCTTATTCTTCTCCCCACTCTTTTAATTTATAATAAAGAGTCCTCAATGAAATTCCCAGACTTTTTGCAGTCTTTGATTTGTTGTCGCCATAAGCTCTTAACCTTTCAAGAACAAGCTCTTTTTCCGTCTTTTCTAATGTTCGCTCTGGCTCGCAAGAGGAATCCTCAACAGCTATTGCACTTTCTGGGATAGGATTCTCACTCGTAGTAACTAATATCCGTTGCACAGAGTTCTCAAGTTGTCTCACATTCCCGGGCCACCTCAGAGTCTCTAATTTCTTAATTGCTGACTTCGAGAATGCAAACCCCTCTTTTTTATACTTTTTGCCATATTTTTCAAGAAGATAATTTGCAAGCATAGAAATATCTTCTTTCCTCTCTCTAAGTGGTGGAACCTTAATTTCCAACACATTTAACCTGTAAT
>JAGMCN010000210.1 GCA_023129235.1 Caldifarciminota bacterium
ATAAACTGCACTGACTGCGGACCCCGTTTCACAATTATTAAGAATATCCCGTATGACCGCGAAAGAACAACGATGGACAAATTTACCATGTGTTCTGAGTGTAGTAAGGAATACAACAGTCCTGCCTCAAGACGTTTCCATGCACAGCCAAATGCCTGCCCTCATTGTGGTCCGCAGGTAAGTTTAATCCACCTTCGGTGCAAGCCTGTAGGGGTTCGATTCATCGAACCCGCACAAAACCAAAAAGAAAATTCCTGTGCATCAAGATTAGTCAAAAGAGAAGGGACAAATGCAGTCAAAGATACAATCAGGCTGTTAAAAGAAGGGGACATTGTTGCAATAAAGGGACTCGGTGGTTTTCATTTAGCCTGTGATGCTACGAATGATACTGCGGTAAGAAATTTACGAAAAAGAAAAAATCGTGAGAATAAACCGTTTGCACTTATGGCAAAGAATCTGGAGGTAATCAAACAATTCTGCGAGGTTTCACCTGAGGAAGAACAATTGCTCCTCTCAGCAAAATCCCCCATAGTTCTTCTCAAGAAAAGGGCTAAGGAACTCTCAACTGTTTCTGAAGATATTGCTCCCAACAACAAATACCTCGGGTTTATACTTCCCTATACTCCTCTTCACCATTTATTGTTTCATGCTACGGTCGATTTGCCTCCCTCTTTAATCCCAGAACCAATTTCTCTACTAACTTCAAAAAAAAGTCTCTCAGTTCTGGTGATGACCTCCGGAAATTTTTCTGATGAACCTATCATTTACAAGAATGATGATGCATCTGCAAAATTAAAGGAGACAGCTGACTTCCTGTTAGTTCACAATCGCGATATTTTTATTCAGTGCGATGATTCAGTAACAAGAGTGTTTCCATGCACTGGAGATGAAATTATTATAAGACGCGCCAGAGGTTATGTTCCGGAGCCCGTAAGGCTTCGGGGTTTTGATTTACCGGAAGGAACAGCAGTCCTCGCAACCGGTGCAGACCTTAAAAACACTTTCTGTCTCGCCAGAGGAAACCAATTTATCGTAAGCCAGCATATCGGGGATATGGAGAATTTTGAAACTTTTTCCGCTTTTGAGAATTCTATAGAACATTTCGAAAAGCTATTCAAGATAATTCCAACAGTAGTTGCCTGTGACCTTCACCCTGAGTATTTAACTACAAAATATGCAAAGAAGCTCTCAGCACTCAGCCCTCAGATTTCAGACATAGGCATCCAGCATCACCATGCTCATATTGCATCGTGTATGGCTGACAATGACCTGGAAAACAGGAAAGTCATAGGTGTTGCTTTTGACGGGACGGGATACGGAAGTGACGGCACAATATGGAGCGCCGAGTTTCTGGTCTCGGATTACACTGAATTTGAAAGAGCCGCACACCTGAAGCACATCAGACTTCCCGGGGGAGACGCGGCTATAAGAGAACCGTGGCGCATTGCAGTTAGTTTGCTTTATGAGGCGTATGGTGAGAACTTTTGTGGATTGGAGCTGGATTTTACCAAACACCTGAATAAAGAAAAATGGCTTGTTTTGAAAGGAATGCTGGATAAGGAAATAAATTGTCCGCCTGCCTCAAGTATGGGACGGCTCTTTGACGGTATATCTGCACTGATAGGTTTAAAGAAAGAAATAACTTATGAAGGGGAGGCAGCGATAGAACTGGAAATGGCAATTGAACCGGTTCAGAACTCAGAATCGAGAGTTCAGAGTTATAAATATGGAATAGAGAAAATAGGACACACTTACATAATAGACTTTATCCCAATCGTCAAAGGAGTAGTAGAAGATTTACAAACGGATATTCCGGTTTCAGTTATATCTGAGAAGTTTCATAATACAATTGCTGAAATGACAGTAGAAACCTGTGTGAAAATCCGTTCGGATGCACACAATAAACTTAACGAAGTAGCATTGAGCGGAGGGGTATTTCAGAACATGTTTCTTCTGGATAAAACATATAAGAACTTAATCAAAGATGGCTTTAAAGTTTACATACACAGGCATGTCCCTCCAAACGACGGAGGCATATCACTCGGGCAGGCTGTTATAGCAAGCAATAAAATTAAAAACCGTTAGGACAGATACTGTGTGACGTTGGATGGCCAGATTAACTGGCAAATGACTTGACGGATATATTGACGTTTTAAATGGCGTATGTTACACTTTAATTGGAAGTGAGGTGAAGAATAATGCTTACTATTAAAGAAAATACTACGTTAGTGGGTGTTTCGGAACTGCGCAAGGGAATCGACAAAATACTTGAGAAAGCCCATAAAGGACTCATTGTTATTGAAAAAAGACATAAACCTACAGCTGTGATAATGTCAAACAAAGAATACGAACACATTCAGGAGCTTATTGAAACTGCCGAAGATATTGTACTGGGATTCATTGCTAACGAACGTTTCAAAAGCACAAAAGAAAAAGATTATATTGATATAGAAAATCTTTTGTAATATGTGGAAGATTAAAATTCATCCTCTTGTTACCAAGGAAGACTTCAAAAAAATAAATAAGCATGATCAATCAATAATTCTAAAGACAATTTATAAAAAATTATCTATTGCTCCAAAAGAATATGGCTATCCTCTTCGTGGCCCATTGAAAAACTATTGGAAATTGAAGATATCTCATTACAGAATTATATATAGAATGGATAAAAATACGATTAAAGTCTTTGTTCTGAAAGCGGGCATACGGCGAGATAAAACAGTTTACGAAGAAATGCTTCTGCGTATGAAAAAATTATAGGGTATAAATAGTAAAAATCAGGAGTATGATAATATGTGTCTTGCAGTTCCAATGAAATTGGTTGAAATAGGGGATGATACTGGAATAGCCGAACTTGGCGGTGTAAAGAGAGAGGTTAACCTGGGACTGCTTGAAGGAATCAACATCGGAGATTACATAATTGTTCACGCAGGTTTTGCAATCCAGAAACTTGATAAAAAAGAAGCAGAAGAGACATTAGACCTGTTAAGAGAATTAACCAATGAAATACTTTGATGAATATCAGAACCCGGATATCGCCAGAAAGATGATTGAGAGAATCTGTGATTTATCAGGGAAAATCCCCGGCGAAATAAGGTTGATGGAGGTTTGCGGCACGCACACAACGGCAATAGGAAAAACAGGGATAAGGAAACTCATTCCCGAGAAAGTAGAGCTGCTTTCCGGGCCCGGATGCCCTGTATGTGTAACCCCGAATTCGTATTTGTGCAAGGCTTTTCACTATTCCAGAACCGGTGATGTCATTATAACCACTTTCGGGGATATGATAAAGGTTCCCGTTATGGGGAACAGTCTCGAAAGAGAAAAGAGTGATGGCGGTCATATCACTATTGTATATTCAGCTGCTGATTCTCTGAAGATTGCTGAAGAAAATCCACAGAAAAAAATTATATTTCTTGCAGTTGGGTTTGAAACAACTGCTCCTACTGTAGC
>JAGMCN010000211.1 GCA_023129235.1 Caldifarciminota bacterium
ATTGTTTTTCTTAAGGGCCCGCCTCCCACAACTCTGAGTGGAAGCCCGAGTTCATTAAAAGCATGAACTACTATATCAACCCTCTTATACGGCACCATGGCTGAAACAACCAGAAAATAATTATCCTGTGTGTTACCCGGAACGAAGAAAGAAGTATCAACAGGCGGATGGATAACAGCCGCCTCTCTTCTGTAATATTTTTCTATCCTTCTTGCAACAGCATGCGAAATTGCAATAAACTCATCAACCCGGCTGCTGCTTGCCGCATCCCACATCCTTAAATAGTTCATCACCGGCCAGATAATACTTTTCTCCGAAAAACCGGCTTTCTTCCCGCCGAAATATTCCTGGTACATATCCCATCCATAACGAAGCGGAGTGTAGCAATAGCATATATGCAGAGTATCAGGTGCAGTTAGAGCTCCCTTTGCAACACAGTGACTGCTGCTTATTACCATATCATACTTCCTGAAATCAAACTGCTCTACTGCCACCGGAAATAAAGGAAGATACCTGCGGTAACATTTAATGGAAAAAGGCAATTTTTGAAGAAACGAGGTTCTTACATTGTGCTTGTTTATCGTTTCACTAACCCTTGCGGGATTATAAAAAAGGGTATAAATTGGAGCTTCAGGATATAACCTGCAGAGAATCTCTAAAACTCTTTCCCCGCCTCTCATGCCTGTAAGCCAGTCATGAACAATAGCGACTTTCATCTGCTCCCCCTCTTTTATGAATTTAAACATACTTTGCAACCATTTACAAGTGAATTAAATCTCATACAGAAGTTGATTTTATAATGAAGGCAGAGGAGAAAAAGTTAATTCCTATTGAGGTAAAGTATCAAACTTTCCGGAAATCCGGAATTTCGATCGGTTTGTTATCTGCTATATTTTCTGCAATTCTTCTTCTACTTCTCTGAAATACAAATTTTCATAAGAGATTGATACGGAATATCTTTCATTTTTGTCCTATCTTGTCATTTAAAGTATAAGAACCCTCACAGAAAATGGTGGTACTTCAATGGGCATGTTCTTATCCATCATACCTTCTAATAAATCTTCTGCTTTGCTAAAATTGAAATAAATCTTTCACCTGATTTTCTTGCTTTAGGGTTATCCCAGCAGGGACCTGGTTTGCCATCTCCTGGAATAAGATATTGAGTGTGGTCATTGTGTGGCTCTCCTGTATTGTAAACAGGACGGCAACCAGGGTATTTCTTCCATAACCATGCTGGTGCCTGCTCCATAGTAACACCAAAGTAAACAAAAAGACCAAGTTTTTCTGCTTCTTTGATTAGCTCTTCTATATCGGAAAGATCAACTTCTCCTTCTTTTGGTTCATCATGGTTCCAGGATTCTTGTATCTTAATCATGTTGAACCCTAATTTTTTTAGAAGAACCATATCTTTTTTTAGTTGCTGAACAGGCAGATTGGGAACACGGTAAATATGCGTCCCATAAGGGAAAAAACTTATTTCTTTCATTCCTTTATTCACACTCATCATAGTTACAGCAGTTTTCATATTCTTTCCTCCATTTTAAGTTTTAATATCTTTTGAGCATTCTTTTCTACAATCATTTTATAAGTGTTTTTCTTTAATGGAGCTTCCTTAAAAAATTGTATGATAGGTGTTTTTTGTCCATAACTAAGGTAGTCGGTACCAAAAAGAAGTTTATGACGATTTCTCTCAAGAAATCTATATGCAAAAGTCCTATCCCGATTAAGAGCATTATATCCTGATGCTGCGGATAGATCAGCGTAAAGATTAGGATATTTTTTAAGGAGGTAATCTATTTTCCCTCCAGGAAAAACTTTTTGCCCGGGGGCAGTATCCGTTCTTTTAACTCTGGCTGAAATCTCTCTCCAGAAAGCTGGACCATGGCCAATAAAGATAAGGCGTGGATGTCTCTTTAATACCTTTTCAAATCCAGGCAAACCTAACCTGTCTCTGTTAATCCAGTTATCAAGGTGCAGGAGTACTGGCAGATGTAATTTTTCACAAGCATTATAGAGAATATCCGTTAAAGGACTATCAACGGGCAACCCTGCAAGATTTTCACCAAATCCTCGACAGCCTTTTTCTATATATTCTTTAAGTAGTGGTTCTGGATTAAAACGACCGGGATAGCTCCGACGAGGGTCAATGTTACAGAAAGGGATAAGTCTATCGTGATACTTTCTGCAGGATTTCAAAACATGTTCAGTAGTAACATATAGTTCTGTCTCCTCAGGATTCTCAATAGGAAGAACAACGGCTTTATCAATACAGTTCCTGTCCATAAATCTGAGTAACCCTCCTGCCGTCATATATCTATCTTTACAAGAGAGCCGTCCAAGATGAGTGTGTATATCTATCATTTATCTTCTTCACTTTAGATGCAAATCAACTGGCATGCATTTCTTCCCAGATGTATATGCGGCAAGAACTATTTCTAAAGATTTTCTCCCGTCTTTACCAGTAATGGAAGGTTTCTTACCTGAAAACACTGCTTT
>JAGMCN010000212.1 GCA_023129235.1 Caldifarciminota bacterium
TGATATTGTGGTAAAGAAAGAACACATGCCGGCAACTAACTATGAACGGGGGATTCTTGTACGGGCTGCTGGCGGAAATCCGCCCGATGTAATGTGGATGGGAAGGCGTACCAGAATAATGGCTGAAAAAGGCATTCTGCTTGATTTAACAAATCTATTAAGCAGGGATAAAGATTTTGACAGAGATGATTTCTATGAGAAACTCTTTGAACCATTTGAATACAAAGGAGGACTTTATGGTATTCCCGTAGATTATGAGTATAATGTTTTATATTATAACAAACGACTATTTGACCTTGCAGAAATATCTTATCCTGATAAGAGATGGGATTGGCAAACTCTTTTAGATGCTGCAACCAAATTGACTAAAGATTTCGATAGTGATGGAAAAATAGACCAATTTGGTTTGAATAGTTTAGATTATAGAGTACTTGTCTGGCAAAATGGTGGAAGATTATTTAATGATGAGATGACAGAATGTCTGATAGATTCTGAATCTGCTATAGAAGCAATCCAGTTTGGCATTGATTTAACGAGAAAATACCATGTGACTCCTACTGGAAGAGAACGGGTGGGTATGGGTGCTTCCCAACTTTTCACAATGGGGAGAGTTGCTATGACTCTAGGTGGTAGATCTATAATAAAGGCATATAGAGAAAGAATTAGTGACTTTGAGTGGGATGTAGCTCCTATACCTAAAGGCAAAATGGAAGCAAATATGTTATGGTATGGCGGATTCTCGATTGCTAAGAAGACAAAGTATCCTGATGAGTCCTGGAAATTGGTTAAATTTCTTGTAAGCTCTGAGGGACAAAAGTTGAATAGTAGAATAGGAGGCTCAGTGCCTTCAAGAAAATCAGTAGCTGAATCAGATATCTTTCTGGGCATTACTCCACCTGCCAATAACAGGGTATTTTTAGACGGGTTAGCATATACCCGAAGTATCATCTATACACCAGCAGTTGACCAGACAGAAGAAATTATCAGAAGATACTTGGAATTAGTAAGATTAGGCAAAATAGATGTAAGGGAAGCTTGTAAGAAAATTAAAATCGAAGCGGATAAACTTCTAAAAGAAGAAAAGAATAAGGGGAGAATTTAGGACAATGAAAGCAGAAATGTCTTTAGATGGGAAATGGCTTTTTAAATCGTTTTCTGTAAATAATAAGCTGAACTTTAACAAAATAGATTGGGATGCGACCAAATCCTGGGATAAAGGTAGTATTCCCGGCAGTGTGCAGGGAGATTTATTAAAATTAGGTAAAGTTCCAAATCCATTTTTTGAAAGAGGAGCAGAGAAATACCGCTGGATTGAACAAAAAGAATGGTGGTATCAGAAAGAATTTAATTTGCCCAGAGAATTAAATGACAAGAAAATTTATATTCGGTTCGAAGGGTTAGATACAATTGCTATTATTTATCTTAATGGTAAAGAAATAGGCAAAACCCAAAATATGTTTACCCCCTATGAATTTGAGATAACAGATATGCTTAATAAAGGAAAAAATAAAATTGCTATTGGCTTTGCTTCTACAGTTCTCACAGCAAGGAAAAAAGATAAAAGAGGAATTATGCAGCTGCTGAATGATTGGTATACCGCCTCTTATATCCGCAAAGGCAACTTTGCCTATGGTGAGGATATGAGCCAGAGAATGATAACAGTAGGTATATGGAAATCAGTTAAACTAACAAGCTATGATAAAGCAAGAATTCTTGATTGTCAGATTATATCAAAGATTAAGGATAAAAAAGCAGTAATATCCTTAAACATAGAGATAGAGAAATTAGTAGATAAAGACATATCACTCAATTTACAGATAAGACTAAATGGAAAAAAGACATCAAAAGATATTCCTTTTATTCAGAAAAAAGATAAGAAGATTATAAAGGTATCTTTTCAAATAGATAATCCAGACCTCTGGTGGCCAAATGGAATAGGAAAGCAAAATCTATATTCTATAGAAGTAGAATTAAGACATAAAAATATGGGATTAGATATCTGGAAGGATAGATTTGGGATAAGAGAGGTAAAACTTCTTCAGGAGAAAGATAAAGCGGAAGGAGGTAAAACATTTACTTTTGTAATTAACGGAGTGAAGGTTTTTGCTAAAGGAGCTAACTGGGTTCCTGCAGATAATCTTATGTTTCCTATACCCAAAGAAAGATACAGAAAACTAATAAGATTAGCTAAAGAAGCAAACTTTAATATGTTTA
>JAGMCN010000213.1 GCA_023129235.1 Caldifarciminota bacterium
TGATACAAGAAGGGAATGTAGGTTTTAGAAACTTCATTCGCTGGGTATCTCTATCTCTTGGGACGTTATTTAGACAAAGACTTGCATTATATCAGCAATATTGGGGTAATGCAGCAGATGAGGAAGTAGAGAACTGGGTTAAGCAGATCATGGACATACCAGATAATCCGTTACGAGGTCAATCAATAGAGGCCATTAAAGGACAGTTTAATATCGTTATGACTGCTTCAAAGCAAGATAAAAAGACAGAAATGCAGAAAGCAAGTGTTATTAATGAGATTATTATGGCAAATCCGATATTACAGCAATTATTTCAGCAGTATCCAATGAAGATGAGGGAAATTGTAATTGAGCAATTAAGGACTATTGGAGTAAATGAACCGGAAAAGAAAATACCTACTCAAGAGGAAATAAAACAATGGAGTGTAGAAATTCAAAAAGAAGCGATTAAGCAGCTAGAAGCAGAAAAATCGCAAGCCAATATTGAGGAAGCTGGCAAAACAGGATATCAAACAGAAAAAATGAGACAGAATGCAGGAAGAGAGGGATAAATGAAAAAACAAACTGAACCAAAAGATGAGCGTTTACAGCGTGCATCGGCAATCCAGGGATTACTCAATCACAAAGGCTATAAGATACTAAAGAAAGAATGGGAAAAGGTCAAAGAGCAGGCATTTAACGACTTAATTGACGAGACATTACCAGACAGCAACTTATCACAAAGACGATATGTATATAACCAGATATGCGAGTGGATAGACTTGCCAAATTTAATTATAGGAGAAGGCGAAACTGCTGTTGCCGAGAGTAAAGAACCACAACCAAAGGAATCGTTTGTTAAACGTGCAGTTCAATTTATGGGGAGAAAATACTAATGAAAAAATACGATGTAGGTATTAAAGAGAAAGAGATGTATGGGGAAACTGTTCCATCTACAAGTTCAAGTAAAGAGAGAATAATCAGGCCGTCTTTTAGCTTAACTCAGAAACAGTTACCTATATTGAAAGGAAAGGAATTTGATGACCACTTCACCATAGAAGCTGATGTAAGGATAGAGGCAATCAGATCAACTGAGGATGAGAAGAATAGCAAAGTTACATATGAGATAGAAATTCTCAAAGTAGGTTTGAAAAGCGGGAAATTAAGCGATGATGAGTTTGATAAATTGTCAAAAGGCGATAAAGAAAAATATATGAAGAAAAGCGTAGGTTTGGGTAATGACTAAGGAAGGTAAACTTATATGCAAATAAATTTACCATATCAAGCAAAGAACGCACTTTTAGATGTTTTAAAGGGTTTTATACCTGTTGATATAGAAAAGTTTATTGGTAGTATAGAGATACCCTTAAAGCAGGGAAATATAGGAGTAATTAAGTATATTGGGCATATAGAGGTGAAATATAAAAATAAGGCTTGATATTGTTTTTAAGATAGTGTAACTTATAAATAGTTCTTTGGAAAAATTAAGGATGTAGAGGAATAATCTTTAACGAGAGCCTCATTCTGACTTAGGTCAGGGTGGGGCTTTTTTTGTTGGGCAGATACCTCTCAATAATGAGAGACCTGCGAATTTAAACAACCGAATACTCCCGTCAGGGAACTCGGAAAAGGAGAAGGACATGGCAGACGAAAAAAAAGTAGAAGAAAAGGTTGAGGAAATCGAAGAGGTTACTCCTGAACCAGGGGAAGAAAAAAAGGAAGAAGAGGTTGAGGTAAAACCACCTTATGAAGAAGACACGGGAGAACCTAAACCAGAGGAAGAAGCAGGCGAACAGGGAAAACCAAAAGAACCGAAAGAAGAGGAATCATACGAAAAAAGGTATAAAGACCTTCAGTCTCATACAGATAAGAAAATAACACGATATGAGAGGTTGTTAGAACCATACAAGAAAAACATCAAAGAAGATGAGCAAACTGGAGACTTATCCTTTCAATTCAATGATACTCCTACTCCTACGGAAAAGAAGGAAGAAG
>JAGMCN010000214.1 GCA_023129235.1 Caldifarciminota bacterium
TTTACAAAGAATGGTTTGTTAAATTTAGGTTTCCGGGATATGAGAAGGTAAAGATGGTAAAGAGTGAGTTGGGAATGATGCCCCAAGAATGGGAAACGTGTGAAATTGCAAGTTTAGGGAAAGTAATTACCGGCAAGACACCAAGCACCAAAGAAACAGATAATTTCGGGAATTATATGCCTTTCATAACAATTCCTGATATGCATAACAAAGTATTTATTATCAAATCTGAAAGATATTTATCTGAAAAAGGAGTTAATATCCAAAGTTCCAAGACTCTCCCACGCAATTCAATTTGTGTCAGTTGTATAGCAACTATGGGATTAGTTGCAATTACCATAGAAAACTCTCAGACAAATCAACAAATAAATTCAATTATATTGGAGGATTTAAGCATTTTAGAATATTTGTTTTTCGTTTTAAAAACTCTTAGGACTAAAATTACACTTTATGGTAGTTCCGGTACAACCGCAAATATTCTAAACAAAGATGAATTCAGTAGATTAAAAATATTAAAACCAGAAAAGGGAATTATTAAACAGTTTCATTGTGTAACAGAACCAATCTTTAAACAAATTGAAAATATTATGAGACAAAACAATAACCTTCGCCAAACCCGCGATATGCTTTTACCGATGTTGATTTCAGGAGAGATAGAAGTAAAAATATGAAATGTATCTATTGTAAGGAAATAAAAATACTATGAAAGATTATACCGAAGATAAATTAATAGAGCAGCCGGCAATAAGGTTATTTAAAGATTTAGGCTATGAGTATATCTATGCTTACAATGAGGATTACGGAGATGATTCACTCTTGGGCAGGCAGGAGCGGGATGAAGTTATTTTATTGCCAAGATTAAGAGATGCGTTTATAAAATTAAATCCCGATGTTCCACGAGAAGCAATTTCTTTAGCTATGGAAGAATTGTTGCGAGACCGTTCAGCAATGAGCCCGGCGAGCGCCAATAAGGAAATTTATAAGCTCATTAGGAATGGGGTAAAGGTTAATGTCCAGAACGAAAAAGGCGAAGTAGAAGATATAACTTTACGTGTCATTGACTTTGATAATCCAGAGAATAACGACTATCTTTTAGTTTCCCAGTTTTGGGTTAGTGGCGATATTTATACAAGAAGAGCGGATTTAGTGGACTTTATAAATGGTATACCCTTGATATTTATTGAACTCAAAACGGTGTATAAAAATTTGGAAGAAGAGGCTTATAAGAAAAGTTTAACTGATTACAAAAGCACTATCCCTAAAATTTTCTGGTATAACGCACTTATTATTCTTAGTAACGGCATTGATAGCAAAATTGGCACAATTACAGCTCCATATGAACATTTCAATGAATGGAAGAAGATAAACGATGAAGGCGAAATAGGCAAGGTGAGTTTAGAGACGATAATAAAAGGTACCTGTGAGAAGAAAAGAATTTTAGATATCATAGAAAACTTTATTCTCTTTGAAGAAAGACAGGGTGAAATTAGAAAACTTATCGCTAAATATTACCAATATTTGGGGACAAATAATGTTATTCGGGCATTTAGGAATATCGAACAAAGCAAAGGAAAGCTCGGAGTATTCTGGCATACGCAAGGAAGTGGTAAATCTTACTCCATGATTTTCTTTTCTCAAAAAGTGTTGAGGAAATTTGAGGGGAACTATACTTTTGTCATCGTTACCGATAGAGATGAGCTTGATACTCAGATTTATCAACGTTTTAAAAATTGTGAGGCAGTAACTGAGCCTTTTGTCAAAGCAGAAAGTGCGATACATCTAAGACAGTTATTACAAGAGGACCATCGAAATGTATTTACCTTAATTCATAAGTTTAGAACTGAAAAGGGACAAATGCATCCAGTTTCAAGTAAGAGAAAAAATATCATTGTTATTACAGACGAAGCGCACCGCACTCAATACGACATATTTGCAATGAATATGCGAACAGCTTTACCCAATGCAAGTTTTATCGGTTTCACTGCTACACCTCTTATAGAGGGAGAAGAAAAAACAAGGGAAACTTTTGGTGATTATGTAAGTATATACAATTTTAAGCAGTCCACAGATGATAGATCAACGGTTCCACTTTACTATGAAAATAGGATTCCTGAACTTCAACTTAGAAATGAAGAATTGCAGAAAAATTTTGAGGAAATTTTAGATACAGCACATATTGATGAAAGAGCAGAGGAGAAATTAGAGCGAGAGTTTACCAGAGAATATCATCTGATTACCAGAGAGGACAGGCTCAATAAGGTTGCTAAAGATATTATTGAGCATTTTAACAAAAGAGGCGTAGATTATAAGGCAATGGTTATGTGCATAGATAGAAAGACAGCCGTCAAAATGTGTGAGAAACTTAAAAGTCAGCAGGGGTGTCCAGATGTGGTGGTGGTTATGAGTTCATCACAAAATGAGCCTGAGAATTTCAAACCACACAGAATTCGGATGAAAAACGAAGATTTGGAAAAGAAGTTTAAAGACCCTAACGATCCTTTAAGAATGGTTATTGTTTGCGATATGTGGTTGACAGGATTTGATGTTGAGTGTTTATCAACAATCTATTTAGATAAACCGATGAGAAATCACACACTGGTGCAGGCAATTGCCAGGGCAAATCGCGTTTTTGGTAAGAAAAAAAATGGGCTTATCGTTGATTACATAGGAGTATTTAGAAATCTAAAACGTGCTCTTGCAATTTATGGAACTGTGAGTAAGGAAGAGGAAATGCCTGTTAAGGCAAAGAGTGAATTGATAGAACATCTAAGAGTTTTGATGAATGATATGAATAGCTTTTGTAAAGAGTGTGGTTTTGAACTAAACGCTATTGTTAAAGCTTACGATTTGGAGAAATTGAGGCTTATTAGTGAAGCAATTGATAGGATCCTGGTATCGGAACAAAGGAAGTTGGAATTTCTTTCACTTTCAAGCAAGGCTCTACAGTTTTTTAGCGCTATTTTGCCTGACCCAAATGCGGCCCAATTTATTAGAGAGATGAAAGTGATTAGAGTATTAGCCAGTAGGATAAGGGCAATAACCGGAGAGCCTGTAGATACCAAGGACGCAAAGCAAGCTGTGGAAAAGCTTCTCAATAAATCTGTTGATGCAGTTGTAAGATATGAAATATCTGACCCTGAAGAATTAAAAGATTTAAGTGAAATTGATTTTGAAAAGATAAAAGCTGTGATTGATAGAAATAAGAAGCATATCGCAGCTGAAAGACTAAAGCAGAAAATTAGGAATAAACTGGAAGCAATGGTAAAGATAAATCCATCGAGATTAACATTTGCCGAGAAGTTTCAAGAACTCATTAGTGAATATAATGAGGGAGCAAAACGTGTAGAAGAATTTTTTGAAGAGCTCATTAGTTTTGCAAAGGAGTTGAATGAGGAAGAAAAAAGAGGACTGAGCAAGCAATTAACCGAAGAAGAACTTGCTATATTTGATTTACTGCACAAACCAGATTTAAAAAGAGAAGAAATGGAAAGGACTAAAAAAGTTGCTAAAGAGCTGCTCTTAAAACTTAAGAGTGAGAAGTTGGTCATTGATTGGAGAAAGAAGCAACAAACAAGAGCAGATGTTATGGTCACTATTAAAAATTTATTATTTGAAGAGTTGCCGGAAAGTTATGAGACGAAAGATTACAGTCAGAAATGTAGTCTGCTGTATAGACATATTTATGATTCTTATTATGGTGAAGGTAAAAGTATTTACGAGATGGCTGGAGCGGTTGCTTAGATGAGAGAGTTACCGAGGGAAAAGATATTAAGGGCTGGAACAGCAGAAGCATTGTCGAATGAGGAATTAATTGCAGTGATCCTTGGCAAGGGGAATCGTAAATATAATGTTTTTAAGTTGGCTAAACTTGTCTGGAAAAGATATAGAACATCGCTTGATAGCATTTCTTTAGATGAATTATCTATGTTTGGAGGAATGGGGAAAGTCCAAGCAATGAAGTTGCTATGTGCTTTTGAGCTTGGTAAGAGAATATATAAGCCGGAGTTAAGAGTTAGGATTAAGAAATTAGACAACCTTTTGCTTTTGCACAGTATTAGGGAATTGAGATTATCAAAAAAGGAACAGATAGTGGTTATATCTCTCAATGCTCAAGATGTGGTAGTAGGAGAGGATTTAATATCATTAGGGACTGCTGATGAGTCTTTGATACACCCAAGGGAAGTCTTTGCGCCTGCGATAAGACTAAATGCAACTACAATTTGTATAGTCCATAATCATCCAAGCGGAGGCAATGAGCCGAGCGAAGAGGACCTGGAAATAAAGGATTGCATCTTAAGTGCTGGTAAGATCCTTAAGATAGGTATAAAATTCTTTGCACTCGTTTATGAGGATAAGATTAAGAAATACTGATTGGTAATGTTTTAGACGTGCTTCGAATTTATGATTTGCCGGAACGTGGTAAGGTGCGTATTGAAAGTAGACAAAATGAATGGGGTAATTATAATCGATAAGCCGCGCGGGATAACTTCCCACGATGTAGTGGATGAAATCCGCCGATTGTTTCATATCAGGAAAGTAGGTCATACCGGTACACTTGACCCGGATGCAACAGGAGTTCTTCCCGTATGTGTAGGCAAGGCTACAAAAATTGCTCAATTTTTACTGTCTTCTGACAAGGAGTATGAAGCGGTGATGATTCTCGGCATCCGAACTGATACTCAGGATTCAACAGGGAAGGTAATTTCAAAGGTTGAGAAACTAAATTTTGGTGAAAAAGAGGTTAGAGATACCTTCTCCAATTTCACAGGTGAATTAGAACAAATCCCGCCCATGGTATCCGCTGTCCGATACAAGGGGAAAAAACTCTACGAGCTTGCAAGGCAGGGTATAGAAGTTGAAAGAGCTCCGAGAAAAATCCGGATTTTTGAGTTAAGAATCATTGATTGCGAACTTCCCAGAGTCCGTTTCAAAGTAGTCTGTTCCAAAGGGACATATATCAGGACATTGTGTTCGGATATAGGAGATATGCTTGGCTGCGGTGCACATCAGGCTGAATTAATAC
>JAGMCN010000215.1 GCA_023129235.1 Caldifarciminota bacterium
CTCTTCTACTCCATTCAGTATCTTTCATACGGAACTCCCTAACTCCCTAACTCATTTTATGTGGGAATTTTTGTTGACAGCCAAAGAAATAATAATATAATGCTGTAATTATGTGGGTAGAAACTGTTAAATGGGTGGTTTATGTGATTATGGGAGCGTTGGCTTGCTTCGCACTCTTTTTTATTGGAAAAGAACTTTTCCGAGGAGTTTTAAAACTTTCGCCAAAGAGAAAAGATGAGTTATTAAGAATTTTCCTCGTCTTGATGACTTTGCTTATAGTAGCTAGCTTATTAAGCTTTAATTCCAAAGATTATAGCAGTTTAAACCTTCTATCCTTTAAACTCCAGCAAGATATTACAAATAAAGGTGGAGTCGTAGGAGCAATAATAGGGCTTTGGATTTATAGAAGTTTAGGAGTATCGGGCTATATTATACCAATTATCTTTTTGCTCTGGGGAGTATTGCCTAAAAAATATTATCCATCTCTCTGGATGAAAACTGCTTTTCTACTCGGAGTGAGTATTTTAATTTGCTTTTTGATAGCAAACTATGCTACCGAAAGCATTTCACAAGGAGGGATAGTAGGAGAGAAGCTTGTAGCATCTGGAACAAAGTATTTTGGGATTGGGAGATGGTTTATTGCAGGAGCTTTTGTTGTAGCTTTACTTTTGACATTCGAGAAGATTAGAAAGTTTGTATTCAGAAAACCCAGACTTCCAAAGCTAAAAGTTAAACCTAAATCTGAGCCAAAGACTCAGGAGCCAATAAAACCAAAGGAAGCAATAAAAGAAACTGTGGAAGAACCGAAAATAGAGTCCCCTGCTCCAGTTGTGGAAGAAGCACCAAAGTTAGATGCCGAAGAATTCAAGAAGCTTTATTTAAGTAAACTTAAAGATCCTGAGGTTAAAAAAGAAGGAGAGAGTGAGACTGTTCTCCAAGAGAGAGCAAAAGTTTTGGAACGAAAGTTTGAGGAGTTTGATGTATTCGGCAAGATAACGAATATAGCACCGGGCCCTGTAATCACTCGTTATGAGTATGAATTAGCATCAGGAATAAAGGTTTCAAGAGTAGCGAGTCTTTCAGATGATATAGCTATGTCAATGAAGTCTCCCTACATCCGCATAGTAGCTCCAATTCCTGGAAAATCAGCAATCGGGATAGAAATTCCAAACGAGAAGCGAGAGTATGTTTATTTGAAAGAGCTTCTTGCATCTTCTTCTTTTGAGAGTATTAAATCAGAGCTTGGAATCGTTCTTGGCAAAGATATAGCTGGAGATCCTGTTTGCGATGATGTAGCTGGGTTTCCACATCTTTTGGTAGCTGGGACTACGGGTTCTGGCAAAAGTGTTTGTATAAATGTAATGATAGCATCTATTTTATATCGGGCAGACCCAAGCGAAGTAAGATTCCTGATGATAGACCCAAAGCGTCTTGAACTTCGTGTGTATAATGGGATACCACATCTTATTCGGCCTGTAATATCAGATGCCAAAGAATCTTTGAGTGCTTTAAAAGATGCTATTGGCTGGATGGAGTCAAGATACAAAGAATTTGCAAAAGTAGGTGTCCGTGATATAGCCGGATACAACCAAAGAGCCGATAAGCCGAAACCCTATATCCTTATACTTATAGATGAACTTGCTGACCTGATGATGACTGCTCCAAGGGACATAGAAGCAATTTTGACTCGGCTTGCCCAGATGTCAAGGGCTGTTGGAATACATCTTGTGCTTGCAACTCAACGTCCTTCAGTAGATATAGTAACCGGGTTAATAAAAGCGAATTTCCCTGCGAGAGCTGCATTTCAAGTGGCATCAAAAACAGATTCCAGAACTATTCTTGATATGAATGGAGCTGAGAAGCTTTTAGGAAAGGGAGATATGTTGTTTTTACCGCCCGGCACAGGAGTTCCTGATAGATTGCATGGTGCATATATTAGTACGCAAGAGTCAAGAGCAATTGCTGACTTATGGGTTGAACGATGGCTCAGAGAATTATTATCTGATAAAATTGAGGAACCTGATATAATAGCAAAAGAAGTAGTAAAAGAAGAATTGATAGAATCTATTGTTGAGCAGAACACTCCGGGAGCAAGAGAAAGGATTGACTTGTTTTCAAAAAAGGTGCAATCTTTGTGTGGAGTGCCAAGCGAGAAGATTAAGGATTTGCTATTGGGACTTGAGTATTATCCAAAGCTTGAGGAAGAGACTCGGGCTTTTGAGGTCACGAGGATAAGAGAAGAAAAAGCTCTTGAGGAAGATGTTGATGAATTATTTGAGGAGGCGAGGGAGCTCGTGACAAGACATCAAACTGCATCGGTATCACTTTTTCAGAGGCAGTTCAAGATAGGATATGCAAGGGCAGGAAGGTTAATAGACGAACTTGAACGAGCTGGAGTAGTCGGTCCTTATGTAGGCAGCAAATCCCGTGAAGTGTTAATACTGAGAGAAGAGGTGTAGGATCAAAAAAGACTTGAACCACGAATTACACGAAAACAAAAATGAAGGATGAGGATATATTATTTTTTCAAAAGAAAGATTTTCTATTATGACGAATTAGAAAAATTGGCATACCAGCACTTAATAATATCTAAAAGGCTTCAAGTATGAAAAACCGAAAACGTTTATGGATAACACTCAAAATAGAGCAATAACCGTAACTACTATATTACTTGCAATTTTGACCGGGATATATGTTGTTCTCACGGGATACATGGTATTAGAAATGAAGAAACAAACGAAACAGACAAGAAAAAGTTATCAAGAGTCTCTCAAACCCTATCTTCAGTTCGAGTTAGATTCATTACAGTTTCATAATTCTCCTTTTGACGGGCATCCTTCTAGAAGTATGACAGGCAATATTCGTATAAGGAATGAAGGAAATACTCCAGCAAAAGTTATACTTGTTGGACTGGATATTTTACCGTTCTCTGAATTTGAAGTGAATGTAAGAGATTCGTTGCTATATGCAGACAGTACATTTAATAAATTTATTGATATGGAGTGGCGTTTTTCCAAATACATTCCTGCTCATCACTCAATCTGGTATGTCTCTGTATGGGAAGATGTGCCATCTAAATCAAAGCCAGATGGTACTTTCTTTGTACATGTACTGATACTTTATCAGGATACATTTGGAGTGTACCACGATATATACTGTGTTTTTAAAATCACTGTGGATTGGAAAAATCAGGAAGCGGGAAAATACCCACCTACATATAGCTTTTATGAGTATGATAGGAACGAAATCAAAAAAATATTTACGAAGGGAAAACTCGTGAGAGAAGGACAATTCTAAAATAGTCGTTACAGAGAAAAGTCAAGTGGGATTGAGCTTATCAGAAGAATAAGAAGTAAGTGACTAAAATACGGTATCCGTCAGTAGATAAGAGATTTAATACTGTATAAAATGAATAAAATTTATATCTACGAGGACGAAGGGTATAAGAACTTTTTGCCTCTTGTGTATTTGAGACCTGTGTTTGACTTGTATTGCGGGATGTTCACATTTAGAGAAAGAATACAGAAGCTTTATCCAAAAGCAAAGATTTATCCATTATCACGATTTGACTCTCAAACTCCAAAACTCTCAAACTCTCAAACTCTATTCATAAATGGGCGAGCAATTTTGCACTCACCATTGCCTGATAAGAAAGGAGTTTTTGTAGCTCATGATGAGGTGGTAGGATTTAGAGTTGAGAGTTCAGAGTTAAGAGTTCAGAGTTTTGAAATGCCAATGGGAGCTGAAACTTTGAATTCTCTTAAAAAGAAACTTGAAAAAATAGAAGTTGAAGCTACAGTCATTAAATATCCGTGGGACTTAATTGAAGAAAATGAGTCCACAATCGCAAAAGACTTTGAATTGCTATCGCAATCAGAGATTGCTCCTACAAGAAGCAAGAAGCAAGAAGCAAGAAGCGAGAATATATGGATTAGTGAGAGTGCAAAAATTGAGGAAGGTGTATTTTTATACGGAGGACCTATTTATATTGGGGATAAAGCTCATATTAAACCACCAACTATAATAGAAGGCCCTTGCTTTATAGGAAACGGAGCTATAATTGACGGAGCTAAAATAAGACCCGGCACAACAATTGGAAAAGTATGTAGGATCGGAGGCGAAATAGAAGCTTCAATATTTTCAGATTACTCGAACAAACATCACGAAGGATTTGTGGGACATTCATTTATAGGAGAATGGGTGAACCTGGGTGCTCTTACTACTACCTCTGACCTTAAAAACACCTACGGAACTGTAAAGGTGCAAAGTGAGAAGTGTAAAGGGAAAAGCGGACAGATTGATACAGGGCATCTAAAGGTAGGTTCGTTTATTGGCGACCATACGAAAACCGGGATAGGTATTTTGTTAAACACAGGCTGTGTAATTGGATGTTTTGCAAATATATACGGCGGTGGTCTGATGCCTAAATATATTCCATCATTTACTTGGGGTGCCAAGAATGAGCTTACAGAATATAATCTTGAAAAGGCAATAGAAGTAGCAAAAAAGGTAATGGCTCGCAGGAAAGTAAAGTTAACTGAAGATTATGAGCAAAG
>JAGMCN010000216.1 GCA_023129235.1 Caldifarciminota bacterium
GTAAGTATTCAGTGAAGACGTCCTCTATGGAGCAAGAGGCAATAGTTCCGCCTTAATATCCGGAAGATATCCCGCACATTTTGTGGATTTTCTACCTCCCGCTTGAGATTGAAAAGATGTAACTCCAGTAAACACCGTTCCGGCAGGCAAGCAAGTAAGAGACAACACTCCCCTTACTTTCTGTTAGAAACTTTCCAGAACTTTTTATTAGTTTTTATTCCCCCTTGGTCATAATTGAGCCTGCCTGCCCGCGGGAAAGGGCAGACAGGCTAGGAGCTTGGGGCGCGTTCCTCTGCTTTATTTATCCTTAATTTTTCTCTTATATCCTCACTAAGGTTATGTGGCAGGAAAGAGCCTATTTCCTCTTTGGATGGAGCGGCACCTCTTTTGGCACATTCTGTAAAGTAATATTCCAGATACGCTTCTGGAGATATATTATGCTTTGGACAAGTCTGCGTTATGGAAAACATTACGGCTGAGAGCTGACCTCCCCATAGAGAATGATTACCACGATAGTTATTTCTGCCCAGGACCATAGGCCGAAGAGTTCTTTCCATGTAATTATTATCCATGTCGATATCAGGACGATCTGCAAACAAAGTCAACCCATCCCAGTGTTCTTTCATACTGTTCATCACATCAATCTGAGGTTGAAGCTCATACTCTTTTTTCATCTCATCTGACATTTTCTGTAACGCGGTTTTGAGTTTTTCATGCTGTTCTATAAAGATAGGCTCGTCTGGCTTATGCTTTATTCGTTCATTATTGATATGGTAAAGTTCGCCGATTCTGATAATCCATCTTTGGGCCCATAAACAGAGCTGGGTATTTTGAGGATATTTTGTTTGTATATCAACAAAATCCCTTCGTACATGAGCCCAGCAATAGGCGATAAGAAGCAGCATCGCTCTCTGCAACCTTTTATAAGCTGAATATCTATCTGCGTTAAGTATCTTTAAAACCTGGGTTTTATTCTCGAATAGAGGTTTTCCATTTGTTGCCTTTTCCAATTCTTCAATATCCATATCAAATAATGCCTGGCAAGGCACTTTAGCCGCACGAGTCGGGTCAAGCACAAACAGCACTATATCTTCTGAAGCGAAACACCACATCATCCATTTATGATTGTCCTTACCTTCAACCTCAACAAACATATACCAGCGTGATTCATCTGCATGCCAATGTGAGGATTTTCTTAATTGAATAGCCATAGCCTGATAAAGGGGTAATAGGAACGATGAGTATAATCTTTTAAACCCGCCAAAGATTGTGCCGGCAGGAACAATTAAACCATGCATTTTCATCTCAAGCAGCTGTCTCTGCACTGGCAAATGCATCATATATTTGTTAATTAGACTTTCAGACCAGAACTCTATAGAAAACTTGCCTTTGGGTATAATCTTAAGTGGTGGCGGAGCGACGATAAGAGCCTTGGTCTGAGAACAATTACAGGTCTTTTTATAAGCCTTACGCATAATCCTCTTTATGTAATAGGTCTTCTCTGAAGAGATTTCAAAGGAAACCTGTTCCAGCTCATCAGTTTCTATAAGGGGTTCACCACAACAAGCACATTTTTTCTGATATTCTGGTATATCTATGATTTGGTCTCTAACCGGCAAATTATCAGGGATGTTCCTGCCGTATCCTTTATGGCCGCGAGTTGCTCCCCGTTTTTTCTTTTTCTTTTCCTGCCCATTAGTGTCATCACCATAATCCTGCTCTTGTCCGTCTTCGTCTAAGTCTGGAGTAACATTAGAAATAGATTCTGCCTGTTCAGATTGGCCTTTCTCACTCTTTCTGCCATACAACATCCGGCTAAATAGATTTGCTTTAGCCAGGGCTTGTTCTAACTGCTGTTTTAAATCTTTGTTTTCTCTTTCGATATCCCGTAGTATAGACAGCTCCTGCTCGAGATATTCAATTCTCTTATCTCTCTTCTCAAACTCTTTTTGTGCAAATGCAAAGATTCCTCTTAACTTCTCATTCTCAGCAGCAATCTTATCTTTCTCCATTAAAGCTTGCTGAAGTAATCTGCAAGAATCTCTCCCGGAACAGAATCCTTGAGAGAATTCACCACCGGAAATCTCTATGACTTCCTCTACTTCTTGCATCCCAATAACCTCAAATAATTATTGTGAACAGGATATACATAAACATCTTTGATTATTCCATGCTTTGTATATGCAGTTTTAGTCTTGGCATACCCTTTGGTAGCTCCTACCATTTTCCAGTTACTGGCCCGATAACATACACCTTCGAATTTATCTCTTTCCACGAACGACTCAACCAAATATATATCTACATTGTATTGGTTTTTCCAATCCCGAACTAATACCCCTCTCAAACTTTTTCTTCTTAAATCTACTAAATGATCGAGGATCAGGTGGTGGAAGAGTGAGTAAATTGTCTTTCTCAAGTTTGAGGAGAAATTCTCTGCAGATCCATTCCTTGAGTTTGCCATTTTCTGAATACCAGTTTAATTTCCTGCATACCTCACGGGATATCTCACACCGACAGGTATGATACTTTTCTTTTGCAATATTTTGTATTAGACTGATCTCTTTTTCAGAAAACGTCCTTCCACATTTTGAGTATTTGGTTATCATGATCAAATGTTAACATATGGCTTTACGGAAGTTCAGCTTTTTTTATATTTTTTTGAAGATTTTTTTAGTATAATAAAATCGTGAATGTTGATATAGAAAATCTCTCTTTGGAGGAGTTGGTTGAACTTCACCTGAAGATTTGTAAACGGATAAGAGAGCTAAATAGAGCGAAGCTGTCCGAGAAATTAGAAAACTTTGAAGTAGGAGACAAGGTTTATTTTAAACATGAGGCAGATACACTTACGGGGACCGTAATCAGAGTTAATAAGAAATCCCTGAGTATCAGGACTGAAAAGGGGTTGTGGCGTGTGGACCCAAGATTGGTTACAAAATTTTCCTTGAGTTCGGAAGCAGGTAATGGTAGAATTCAACAGTTGCTGGAAACTACAACAAATTTAGAAAAGTAGAGGATTTTTTTAAAATATTTTAGACGTGTTTACTGAATACTTACGGTGAATGTGCTCAGAATGACATTCGGAAATTCCATTCCTTTAGCCTTGACGAGGACAAAATATGTGATATACTTTGAAGCAAA
>JAGMCN010000217.1 GCA_023129235.1 Caldifarciminota bacterium
ATCCAAAAACAAAGTGAGGGATTAAGTGAGGGATTAAGTGAGGGATTAAAAACGTTGCTATCCGCGATAAAAGAAAATCCAGGAATCAAAGCAAAAGATCTACCCCCCCTCCTTAACGAAAGACCAGTAAAAACAATAGAACGGCAGATAAAAACCCTAATCAAAAATAACCTGATCGAGAGAAGGGGAAGCAGAAAAACAGGCGGATACTACAAAAAATGAAAAGAACAAAATTCAAGGAAACTGAAATCGGAAGGATTCCAGAAGATTGGGGAGTAAAAACCTTCAAGAATGTTTCTGTGGATATAATTGATGGTTATAGAGGCATTAACTATCCCCCAAAAAGTGATTTTAAATCGGAAGGGTTTTGTTTATTCTTGAATACAAAAAATGTTCCGCATTATCGTTTTGATTTTTCAGAATGTGATTTTATTGATAAAGAACGAGACCAATTATTACGCAAGGGTAAATTGCAAAGTGGAGATTTAGTCTTAACTACTAGAGGAACCGTTGGCAATATTGCACATTTTCATGATGAGATTGACTTTTCGGAGATAAGGATTAATTCAGGAATGGTGATTTTAAGGAATCAGGAAAAAGATTTTGAAACTAAATTTTTATATTTAATGTTAAGAAGCTCAATAATCAGAAATCAAATAGTTACTTATTCTACCGGCTCTGCACAGCCACAATTGCCTATAAGAGATATAAATAAAATTAAATTACCAATACCGCCAATGGCTGAACAAAAAGCCATTGCAAAAATTCTTTCCGATTTAGATTCAAAGATTGAACTTAATCTTGAGATGAACAAAACTCTTGAAGCTATTGGTCAGGCTTTGTTTAAGAGATGGTTTGTTGATTTTGAGTTTCCAAACGAGAATGGCGAGCCGTATAAGTCCAGTAACGGAGAGATGGTTGATTCAGAGCTTGGAGCAATACCGAAGGGGTGGGAAGTTGTAGAGCTTAAAGAATGTGGGGACATTATTTGTGGAAAAACACCTTCAACGAAGAACAAGGATAACTATGGTGATGATATGCCCTTCATTACTATACCTGATATGCGAGGACAGGTTTTTGTTATCAAAACAGAGAAAAAACTATCCTTAGTTGGAGCAAAAACTCAGAATAAGAAGGAACTTCCTCCGCTATCTGTATGCGTAAGTTGCATAGCTACCCCAGGATTAGTTTCATTAACTTCGGAAAGTAGTCATACAAATCAACAGATTAATAGTATTGTTTGTAGGGAGGGAGTAAGTCCTTATTTCATTTATTTAATTATGAATAATATGAGCGAACAGATAAAGTTATTAGGTCTTGGTGGGACAGCTACTTTAAATCTTAATACAGGAAACTTTGGAAAAATAAAGATTACCTGTCCACTTGAGAAACTGATGAGATGTTTTCATGCTTTAATCACGATTATTTTTGACAGAATATTGCAGAATATCAATGAAATAGAATCGCTTTCACAAATTCGTAATTCTCTTCTTCCTTGTCTTATGTCTGGGAAAGTTAGAGTAAAGGAGAAAGAATGGAATTAAGTAAATTTTCTAGGGGTTCAGAATGGCGGAAGTGGGACCTCCACGTTCATACGCCAAAATCTATCATTCAAAACTATGGTGGCGATACCCAGGTAGCTTGGGATAATTTTATAATAAAATTGGCTTCTTTGCCACCGGAAATAAAAGTTATTGGAGTAACCGATTATCTGTTTTGCGATGGCTACGAGCACCTATTGGCTAGAAGAAGCGAGATCTCGAATATTGAGCTCATCATTCCTAACATTGAATTTCGCCTCAATACTTTTAGTGGAACAGCCAATAGTTCTCAGCGGCACAATTTTCATGTCTTGCTTGATCCATCCGTAAGCGTTCAAGATATTCGAGAGCAGTTTTTGAACTGTCTTGCAAATGGATACAAAATTCAAGACAATGTAGAGTGGCAACAGACACCGACACCTCGCTCTCTTGCCGAATTAGGTAGACAAATAAAAGCTTCGGCGCCAACCGAGAATAGCATCCAGAGGAAAAGCGACTTAGAGGTTGGCTTTGATAACATTACCTATAAAAGACAGGATATTCTTAGGCTACTCGAAAAGAATTGCTTCAAAGGTAAATTTATCACGGCGATTGGTTATTCAGAGTGGGATCAATCTCGTTGGGATCAATCTGCAGCCGAAAAAAGAGATTTGATTAATACGGCAAATTTCTGCCTTACCTGTCTAGACGACCCATCCAAGATTAGCGAAAATCGCGATGAGCTTACAAAAAATAAGCTGAATAGCCTGGTCCTGCATTCATCAGATGCTAAAGATTTGAGCCGTATTGGGCAAACCTTACTGTGGATCAAAGCAGATCCGACATTTTCCGGATTGAAGCAGGTTCTTAATGAACCAAGTGCGAGAGTTTTTATCGGTGCTACGCCACCGAACTATAAACCAGAACATAAGATTATAGCCCAAATTTCAATACCAACATCAAACGGCTGGTTTGCGGATGATTTCAAGCTGGAATTAAACCGCGATTTGATTGCAATTATTGGAGGACGTGGTTCTGGTAAATCCGCGTTAGCCGAGGCAATTGTTTATGGAGCTGGTAGTAAAGATGACAGCGAGAACGCTTTTCTTAAGAAAGCCAGTAAACATAAACATCCGATAGCGGGCACAGAAATAAGTCTTGAATGGGCTGATGGTTCAAAAACAGGATTTGAAGTTGGAAGATTGGAAGATGATTGCGGATTAGTACAATATTTACCTCAAGGGGCTGTTGAGGATCTCTGTTCTTATGAGAACAGCGAGAAGCTCCAAAAACAGATAGAGAATGTGATTTTTCAGGCTTTAGACGAGACAGAAAGAATGGGGGCTTCTGATTTTGATGAGTTGCGATCACGAATATTGAGTAGTTTTCAGTACGAAAAGGAACAGGTGGCTCAAAAGATCAAAGATGTTAATAGCAAATTAAGCGAACGCATCACTGTATTACAGAGTCTTCCTGAAAAAGAGAAACAGCTTGATGAGAAAAGAAAGGAATTAGATCGTTTAACAAGGAGTCTGCCTGAGTTACCTCCCCAAGATAAGAAAGGGCAAGAAGAACTTGCTAGTCTTTCGGAATTGAAGAAGAAATTCGGGACGAGAATTATTGAAATCCAAGCGACGCTGAGTAAAATTTTCGAAATTGAAACGAAAGTCAAAGTTTTTAAGACTAAAATTGAAGAGTTCAACGGTGAAATTAATACTCTGTTGGTTGGTCTCGGCATCTCTGAATCTAAAGTGTTTAAAGCGAGTTTGGATGAACCTGAGATAAAGATTGTGCTTGATAAGAAGAAGGCAGAGATAGCAGAACAGCTAAAGATCTTGAAAGAAGGAACAAAGAAGGATGTTGCTGCTTTTCTTTCTGTTGCCGTATCTGATTTACCCTTTGACAACCTACAATCGCTTAATAATGGCATAGAGGAGAAGCAGAAAGAGACAAAGGCCTTTGAAACAACGAAACTTAAGTACCAACAACAAAAGAAAACTGCATCTTCGTTAGAAAGTTCGATTAAGGCTCTTGAGGTTGAAATTGTGAAGATTAAATCAGAATCTTCACCAGAAAAAGAATGCCTTGAGACCGAAAGATTAAATAATTATTGCTCATATTTTGAATTATTAAAGAAAGAGAAGTCCGAGATGGAAGAGCTGTACAAACCCCTTCAAAAATCTCTTTTGGCTGGCACTGACACCGATAAGAAGCTGGTATTTAAGGCGCAAATTAATTATCATGTTGATCTCCATTACAAGAATGGTTTGGATATTGTCGACCGCACACGCAAAGGTAATTTTAGAGAGGTCGGGAGTCTCAAGAAAGCATTAGCTGACTTGTGGGATAATTTCTCAAGGTACGAGTTTGAAAACGCTATACTCCGAACAGATCTCATTAACGTGTTACAGCACTTTACAATTTTTGAAGATAATGAAATATTAATCGATGAACAATTAAGGGAAAATTATTCAATTGAGGATCTTTTTAATTGGCTATTTGACCCGACTTACTTTGAGATTATTTCTTCATTGAAGTTTGACGATACTGATCTCTATTTGTTATCACCTGGGCAAAAGGGGATTATTCTTTTAATGCTCTATCTTGAGATAGACAAAGCAGATTATAGACCATTAATTATTGACCAACCGGAAGAAAATCTCGATAACCTATCCGTCTATAGTGATTTAATCGACTACTTTAGAGAGAGGAAACAATACAGACAAATCATAATAGTTACTCACAATCCGAACCTTGTAGTAAATACAGATGTTGAGCAAATCATAGTGTCAAATTATAACGGTAAGAGATCGCCAAGGCTTGAATATTGCTCTGGATCTTTGGAGGATCAGGCAAAAAAGATTCCCGCTGTTGCAGTCGAAGACCTTGAGGATGGGATTATCGAACAGGTATGCAATATTCTTGAGGGTGGAGATGTCGCTTTTAGCAAGAGGAGAGATAAATATTTTATATCATGTAAGATTTCCAATAAACAAGAGGGATTCTTTTGAGACAAGCAATTATCGAATCAGAAGTTGAGCAGGCTGCTTTAGATATTCTGTCGGAGCTTGGTTATAAGGTTCTTTATG
>JAGMCN010000218.1 GCA_023129235.1 Caldifarciminota bacterium
TCCATTGTCTCGCCAATTCCTTTAATTACTCCCTTCATTATAACAGCTCTTTCTGGAGATTCCGTCTCTCTCAATGCTTCAAGGAGTTTCACTGCTTCTTCTGCATTTATTTTGCCATTCTCAAGCAACTTAAGGATATGCATTTTTTCTTCCATAATCTACCTCCTCATATAATATATAGTTTGATTTTACTTTCCTGTCAAGAAGTATTTTTCCTTTATCAAGCAAAATACTATAACCTCTTCTCAAATTTTTTATAAAAATATCTTGACTTTTGAAAATCTCATAATAGCCTATATAGCAAGGAGGTGTATTATGAAAAGAGCAGTAGCAGCAACAGTTGCCTTTTATATTGGCATCTTGTCTCTCATTATGGTGGTAGTAACTGATATTTTTGGGGCAATACTTAACATATGGCCAAGTCATTTTATTCACTTTGCCAATTCTTGGTTCCTTATCGCCATAGTTTGCTATCTTCACGAGATATACAAAAAAATGAGTGGAGACAAAAAAGAAGAAAAAAGCAGCCCAGAAATTACTCCACCATCACCAACTCCACCACCAACTACTACAGAGTAAGACAGAAATTCAGAAAAACACGTTAAGAGTTAAAAGGTTTATTTATCAATCTCAATATTATTAGGAAGTTGTTTAAGGGAAGCTAATCTACATAGAAACTCACCGAAAAACAAGTATTGATAAGAAAAGAGGATTATGAATATATTTTTTATCCTATTGGCTGGACAGATAAATCTTACTGTCTATAACAACAATCTGGGACTTGTGAAAGATGTTAGAACTTTCCAACTCAAAAAGGGAGTAAATACAGTATATGTTACAGATGTGGCAAGCCAGATAGACCCTACTTCTCTGGGATTTAAAGCAAAGGGAGTGAATATCCTTGAGCAGAACTATGAATACGACCTCATAAGCTCATCTAAATTGCTCACAAAATATCTGAACAAACAAGTAGAAGTCTTCCCAAAAGACGGAAGTATCAAAAGGGGAAAATTACTGGCTTTTGATTCCCAAACTATCACTCTATCCACAAAAGAAGGCGTTACTATTATGCAACAGAAAGAAATAACAAGAACCCAGCTCCCTGAACTCCCTGAAGGACTTATAACTACTCCTACTCTCGTATGGCTTGTTGATGCAAAAACTTCTGGAAAGAAAAAATGCGAACTCAGTTATCTCACAGATGGAGTAAACTGGCACGCAGAATATGTTGGAATAACTACTAACGGCAGTATGGACTTCTCAGGATGGGTAACTATAGATAATAAGTCTGGTGCTGTCTATAAGGATGCAAAACTTAAGCTCGTAGCAGGTGCAGTCCATCGGGTAAAAAGAAAAAGAGTTCCTCCACCCGGAATGGATGAAGCAAAGTTAGGCCTTTTTACGACAGCTGCTCCAAGATTTAAGGAGAGAGCTTTCTTTGAGTATCATATATACGATTTGCAAGGCACTACCACCGTAAAGGATAATCAGGAAAAACAAATTAGATTTGTGGACCCCACGCAAGTAAAGACAAAGAAACTTTATATCTATGAAGGTGGAAAGAATGCAAAGGTTAAGCTTGAATTTAAAAACTCAAAGGAGGCAGGACTTGGAATCCCTCTCCCAATGGGAAAAGTAAGAGTATATAAGGAGGACATTGACAAAGCTCTTGTATTTGTTGGAGAAGACGAAATCAAGCACACTCCACGCGATGAGAAAGTGAGACTTTATATTGGCGATGCGTTTGATATTATAGGCGAGAGAAAAGTAGTAGGTAGAAGGAAAATCACAGATAGGGTGAGAGAAGAGGATATAGAGATAGAGATCAGGAACCATAAAAAAGAAGGAATTACAGTGAAAGTAGTAGAAAGGCTATATGGCTACTGGGAGATTAAAAAGTCCTCCCACAAGTATGAGAAAAAAGATGCAAATACAATAGAGTTTAATATAAAAGTTCCAAAAAACGGCAAGAAGAAACTCACTTATACAGCCCGATATTCTTGGTAATTCTGCAAAATATTTTAGTGAGGAGGAAATATGAGAGTCAGCAGTTCTCTTGATATAAAAGTAGAACAGGTAAAAATGGAAGGAGCAAAAGGAGCAACTGTCCGATGGCTTATCTCTCAAGTTGATGGAGCTCCTAATTTTGCTATGAGAATGTTTGAACTTGAACCAGAAGGTTACTCTCCATTACATACTCATCCTTATGAACATGAAGCATATATTCTGGAGGGTGAAGGAGTTCTTGTATATGAAGGCAAAGAATATAAGTTTAAAAAAGATTACTGCGTATTTGTCCCTCCTGATAAACTGCACCAGTTCAAAAACACAGGCACCACATCTCTCAAATTTCTGTGCCTCATCCCCCATCCCAAACCTTGAGGCAAGTGTGTAAAATCATTAAATAAACCACAAAGAAAAAAGATTTGACAAAATTCTTTTAACAAATTATAGTATTATAGTAATCTGTTAACCCGATGTTAGAGCAAAATAATATGGAAGAAGGTCTCAACTGGTGTTATTATCTAGTAGCATTTATTGATGTTTTAGGACAAAAAGAAGCATTCCGAGAGATTAATCACCTTCCTTCAAATGAAGAAGAAAAGAAGAGATTCGGAAAAGTGTATGAAGAAACTGTTTTATTCGTTGGAAAGCTTCGAGGTTGGTTTAAAGATTACTTCAATACCTGCACAAAAGAAAGAGAAGCTCAAGTAAAAGTTCCGGAATCAAAAAAAGAAGAGTTTGATGAAATGCGTAAAGTCATTTTAAAATACAAGAGTTTTTCAGATTGTATTCAAGCTTTCGTTCCTCTTCAAAGTGATAAATATCACTCACCTTGCATAAATGGTATCTTTGGAGTATTAGGTGCTTGTGGCGGAATGTTATTGTTATCTTTATCCAAGAATAAGTCTTTTCGTGCAGGTATCGACATTGGAATTGGCACAGAATTAAATACTGGTGAGGTTTACGGCCCAGGATTCTTCAGTGCATATACATTGGAAAGCAAAATTGCTCAATATCCACGCATTGTCATAGGTGACCAACTTATCAACTATTTAATGAATTTATCTAACAAGGTGCAACAATCCCCTAATCAGACAACAGAAAATATAGAATACTGTAAGGATATAGCTGACATCTGTTTAAAAATGATTGTAAAAGACTTGGATGGGTGTTCTATATTAGACTATTTAGGAAATAAATTTCGCGAAAACTTTAAAAGCTCATCTGATGCTGAAGTTTTTAAAGATGCATTTAAATTTGTTGAAACCGAATATAAAAAACGAAAAGAAAGTAAAGATAGCAAGTTAGCTTTAAGATACTTTTTGTTATATAATTATTTTAAAGATAGAGCAGTAAATTGGAGAAAGGATTTGTAGAGTTCTCCGAAAGTCTCGGAGATATTTAGGAAAATAAGATGAGAAGAGCCATAATCCTCGTAATCTTTCTCTTTTTATCACATTCGTCCCGACTGGTCGGGGCTCCTACATCTATTATAAATGCAGTATTTCAAAAAAAGTTAAATCAAATATTACAAGACCCTGTTCTCAAACCAGCAACTATAGGGATTGAAATCGTTGAAACCAAAGACAAGAAAGTCCTGTATTCTAAAAATGCAGGAAAGCTTTTTGTCCCTGCGTCAGGTGCCAAGATTATTATTTCATTAGCCGCATTATCCTTACTTAAGCCAGAATACCAATTTAAAACAGAAATCTTCTTTGACTCCAGAAATCTATATATTAAGGGTTATGGAGACCCAAGTCTCCAAACCAAAGACCTTCAGGAAATTGCAGATAAGATAATAGAAAAAGGGATAAAAAAAATCGAGAATATCATCTGCGACGATTCATACTTTGACTCTCAAGAAATAGGAGAAGGATGGGTTGAAGAACCCGAGGCATTTGGATTTAATGCACGAATTTCTGCTCTCTCACTTAACAATAATTGCGTCCGAATATTCATAAAACCAGCCGAGAAATCAGGTAAAGAAGTAAAGTTTATATTATACCCAAAGACAAATTTCGTGGGAGTAATTAATGATGCAAGAACAGGATATAAAGATAGTCTTCGTGTAGAGAGGAAACTTATATCAAGCAGGAACTATCTTGTATTAAAAGGCGAGATTAGCAAAGAGTCTTCTGGTAAGACTTTTGTCAGGCATATTGAAAACCCTGCTCTCCACACAGCTATTGCTTTCAAAAAGGTTCTTGAAACCAGAGGCATAAAAGTAAAAGGAAAAATCTCAAAAAGAGAATTATCTGACTCTTTAAAACCAATATATACTCATTACTCCAGACCTCTTGTGCATCTGATATATGAAATGAACAAAGAGAGCATAAATTTCTATGCAGACCAGATTCTAAAAACTCTGGGAGCTGAGTTATTAGAACCACCCGGCTCATTTGAAAAAGGAGGACTTAAACTACAAGAGTTTTTAAAGGGTATAGGACTTGGTGAAAATGAATTCAGGATTTACGATGGCTCCGGACTCTCAAGGTATGACCTTATATCACCACAGGGAATTGTAAAAGTACTCTTATATGGTTTATCGGACCCTGAAATAAGACCTGAGTTCTTATCCTCGCTTCCCACAGCTGGGATTGACGGCACACTTGAGCGTAGATTAAGAGGTTCTTCCTCAGCGAGAAAAGTCAGGGCAAAAACTGGCACAATGCGTAGTATAAGTTCTCTTTCCGGCTATACACTCACAGAAAAAGGCAACTTGATTATCTTTTCGATTATGATGAATAATTACACTACCTCTGCCTCACTCATAAGAAAAATTCAGGACAATATTGTGGAGCTAATTATAACCGAGCTATAATTATGCAAATTTAGGGAATCGGAGGAAGCTTTTTAAATACCTTTAGTCCTTCTATCACAGATGAAAGAGCTTTTATATATTCTTTGTATTCCTCAAGTTCTTTTCCCCTTAAGGGTTTTGAGCGAGGTGGACTTAATTTAATGGGATTTAGCCACTTTTTATGTTTCTTGAGCCTGAAATCAAGATGAGGGCCTGTAGAAAGTCCAGTTGAACCAACATATCCTATTAACTTACCTTGCTTTACATATTTCCCTTTTCTAATTCCTTTCGCAAATCTGGATAAATGCGCATAGTATGACTTAAACCCATTCCCGTGTTTAATTATCACTTGTCTTCCAAACCCTCTTCTCCAACCAGCAAAAGTTACTCGTCCATCACCTATAGTTCTCACCGGCGTGCCTGTAGGTGCGGCATAATCTACACCTTGATGGGGCCTCCATCTACGCAAAATTGGATGAAACCTGCGAAGAGTATAACCAGACGATATTCTTTGATAACTAAGAGGTGCTCTCAAAAATATCCTTTGCAAAGATTTTCCAGCAAGATTATAATATCCGCTTCCTCCTCTTGAGTAATATACCCCTGTAAACTTTTTATTTTTTGAGATATATCGGGCAAAAATTATTGGCCCGTAACCCATAAATTTATCTCCTACATATTTTGCATTCACGAGAATTTCAAACTTATCTCCATTCCGCGTCTCAACATTAAAATCAATATCCCAGGCAAATACCTCATCAGCAAACTCATAAAGAAGATGAGGTGTCCCCTTTGCCTTAATTAAAGCTCCCCACAAGGAGCCATTCTCAATAGCACCTTCCAGGAATATAAGTTTTTTTGTCTCAGGCAACTTTGAAACCTGCATCAAGCTATCAATTGTCAATATAGTTTGTCTCCCTTCGTATTTAAGTTTAATAAATTTACCATCTTCACTGGTAATATGCAATTTATCTCCCGCCCTACACCTCCTTAGATTAATTCTACTTCCAAGAGCTCTTACTATTTCAGTTTTAGTATCCCTTTGAACCTCAGCTCTTTCGAGAACTTTATCTACACTCTCGCCTCGGTGTAAAGTATAAACTTGGGTAGTATTTAAAAAAAGGAGTGTAAAAAACCAATACATTATGTAGAAACTTGATTCATCCAGTCCATCAAGAAGACAGAGGTATTTTTTCTTCTTCTTTGAGACTACTCGTTGCTGAAAGCTTATCTCCAAGCTGAGCTAATTTTCTCTCGGCTTCATCAAACTTGTTTTTTGCATTAGCAATGTGCTTGCCTGCAGTATCAAAATCATCCTTGAA
>JAGMCN010000219.1 GCA_023129235.1 Caldifarciminota bacterium
AGGTTTTTCTGCGGTGATGCGGCTGAAATTTATGCAGTTTTGAATGAAGTGGAAAAGATTGACAATAGCGGAATCTTTGGCTTTGCCGTTACGGTCACGTTTAAGAATGGAGCAGTTGGAGTATTGAACATCAATGCTCTGCAGGGACCGGAGTTCCAGATGTCGGAATATTTTCTTGCGGCGGGTTATGAATGCTGGTTAGAAGCGAGGGATATGGTTGCATTGGATTATTATGCTCACACAAAACCCATGCCTGAATTCAATCCTGATGGAAGAGCTCAGGTCTTCAGCTGGAAGCCTGAGTTTTCTGAATTTTTGGTGTCTAAAGCTGAAGGAATGATGGGTTATAAAGGAGAATTACAGAACTTCGCAAGAGCATGTATAGGTGAAGAAAAAGTATCTGCAGACCTGTTTGACGGAGCAAAAGCTCTACAGATTGCAGAGGCAATCTGGGAAAGCAGTCAGGATAAAAAAGTGGTAAAACTGCAAACTTAACACGAGGAGAGTGTGAAATGACGAAAATAGGACTGGTTGGCGGAACGAAAATATATCATGGGATGACATTTGCTGAGATGTTTAATGGATACGATAGAGATAAAGCAGTGTCAAAAAACTGGGGTGCACTTTATGAAGCAAGAGTTGGCGAAGATGCCCGAATCACGCATATCTGGGATGAGAAAAAAGAGGATGCAGAAGAATCAGCAGAGATTTGTAATATAGAAAATATTGTTTCCAGTAAGGAAGAGATGATTGGCAAAATTGATGGAGTAATAATTGCTGATGACTGCACAATGAAGCACCAAAAAAGAGCAATCCCTTTCCTAAAAGCAAGAATCCCAACATTTATTGACAAGCCACTTTCTCCTGATATAAAGGAAGCAGAAGAGATTATAGAATTAGCAAAGAAGCACAATACTCCAATAATGAGTTGTTCAGCACTTCGTTATGCAAAGGAAACAAAACAAATCAGAGAAGGTAAACACGATTTAGGTAATATCCTCACAGGTTTTGCTATTTGCAAAGAGTGGCAGGGAAGTCTGATTTTCTATGGAATTCATGCAATGGAACTTCTCCACTCAGTTATCGGACCCGGCATGGAATCTGTCAAGAATGTTGGTGAGAAGACAAAGGATATATTGGTTGTGAAATATAAAGATGGGCGAAAGTTCATAATTTCTGCTTATGAAGAGATTGCCCCAACATTCCAGATAAACCTTTATGGCACAAATGGCAATGTGTCAATCACAGCGGAGGACAGTGATTTCTTCTATTCTGAAATGCTAAGGGATTTTGTCAGGATGGTTGAGACAGGGAAAGAGCCATTTCCCCCGGATGAAACTCTGGAAATAATCAAGGCACTTGTTATGGTTTAATATGTCACAAAAACTGAGAACGATTATCAAAATAGGACATTTTAGTTTTGCTAAAAATAGGAGGAAATCATTTTTTTGTTGACATCTTTTCGTATGTAGTGTAGACTTTTTTTGTTAAGTTGGTAATTGTGCATTTTGTCGTTGAGGTTTTTGTAGATGCAGGGTAGGCTTTGATTGTGAAGTTAGTTAGTAAGAAGATTAATCAAAAAAAAGATGCGACAACCGCGGGAGCTTTTTACTTGCTTTTGCGGTTTTTGTATTAATAGAGGAAAGGAGGTTTTGCAGGTGAAAGTCAAAGGTACAGTAAAATGGTTTTCCAACCAGAAAGGTTATGGTTTTCTGGAACGTGAAGATGGTGATGATGTATTTTGTCACTATAGTGCCGTGCAGGGTGATGGCTTTAAGAC
>JAGMCN010000022.1 GCA_023129235.1 Caldifarciminota bacterium
CAGGAGGTCCACTTGTTAATTTAAAGGGAGAAGTAGTCGGTATAAATACAGTGATAAAGACTGAATCTTTCTCTCGTGGAAATATAGGGATAGGATTTGCAATTCCCTCTAATATGGCTAAGAGAGTAATGGAGGATTTAATACAGTATAAAGAGGTAAAACGTGGATGGCTTGGAGTTTATTACCAGAAATTAACATCTGACCTTGCTGAAGCGTATGGACTAAAGAAAGCAAATGGAATTCTTGTGCAAAAAGTAATGGAGGATTCCCCAGCAGAGAAAGCAGGAATAAAAGCAGAGGACATAATATTAGAATGGGATGGAAAACCAGTAAAGTATGATAAATTTCCTGTTCTTGTTCAACAATCATCTATTGGAGAGAAAGTACAAGTGAAAGTCTGGAGGGAAAACAACACTAAATTTGTCTGGGTAAAAGTAGGGAAAAAACCTACAGAGATTTCAGAAGAGGAAATTGGAGAATGGTTTGGTATTCGGGTTAGCTCTTTGAAAAGTGAAGAAGTAAAAAGATTTGGTATAAAAGAGCAAGAAGGAGTTTTAATTATAGAAGTAGAAAATGGCTCAATAGCCGAAAGAGCCGGTATTCAGATAGGAGATGTTATAAAAAGAGTAGGGAACAAAAGAATTAATGATTTAAAAGACTATGAAGATGCGAAAAAGAAATATAGCAAGAAGAAAAAGCCCATTGTATTTAAACTTAAGCATGGGGATGCAACAATATTTGTAGCATTAAAGGAATAAAATGAGCAAGAAAACACTTAATATATATCTAAGAGAAATAGCAAAATTTAAACCTCTCTCTGCAGAGGAAGAGAAAAAACTTGTACTTGGTATGAATCGAGGTTCTTCTACTTCAAGAGACCAATTGATTTTGAGGCATTTACACTCAGTTGTAAAAATTGCTAAGCTATATCAGGGCAGGAGAGTTATGTTAAGTGACCTTATAGATGAAGGTAATTTTGGGCTTTTGAGGGCACTCAAGGCTTATGATTTGTCAAAAGGAGTGAGATTTATATCTTATGGTAGTTGGTGGATAAAGCATCATATACATAAGATAATTTACGAGCAAGGCAAGATTGTTAGAGTGCCTATTCAGAAAATGGCTGGCAAAAAGGCAATAAGAAAAATGGAGAGTGTTTTATCTCAGGAGTTTGGAAGAATACCAAGTACAGAAGAGATTGCAGAAGCTCTTGGCATTACTCCTCATGAGGTAAACAAAGCAATGGAATTAGCGCAAAGTGATTTTTCTCTTGATGTTCGACTTGGGGAAGCAGAAGCTTCTTTACTTGACTTTGTGAGAGCATCTCCAGAAATTCTGGAGAATGTGGTTGTCAAGAAACTTCTTGTAGGAGAACTCAAGGAATATATAAAAGAACTTACTGACAAGGAGAAACTTGTTATTACATTGCGGCTGGGATTAGAAGGAGAACCCTGTCATAAATTGAGAGAAATAGGAGAAATACTTGGACTTTCTCGCGAGAGAGTAAGACAAATAGAGGAAAAAGCTTTAGCAAAAATCAGAAGAAAGTTAAAGTGATTCCGTCCAGCTTGATGCTCCGAAGCCCACAAAAGGAGTCGCCCTTTGGGCGACAACAAGGACCTCAAATCTGAAAAAATTAAAGTGAAGATAACAATAGTTCCTCATAATATTGGAGAAGTAAAAGAAATAAGGATTAACAATTTTTTGCTTATTTTATTTATATTGTTTCTTGTTGTTCCCTTTATAGACAGGTATCGGCGCGGAAAGGAGTTCTTGTCTCCTGCTAAATTGAGTGAAAATAATGAGTATTTGAGGAAAAAGTTGAGTGATTATCAACGAGAATATGGGAACCTATCAACAAAATGCGACAATCTTTTATCTTATGCAAAAAATTATCAAAGTATAGTCCAGATAGCTCCTACAGTCTCAAATGATAAAAGTCCGGTTAGCATAGAAGA
>JAGMCN010000220.1 GCA_023129235.1 Caldifarciminota bacterium
ATAAGCTAAAGGAAAACCGTATCATTTTTGAACGAACAGGCACGCATTCAGACCTTTTTCGAAATCATAATGCTTATAGGTATGGCTAAATGAGGTGTGCTTGGACATGTTGATGACAACTTCTGGAAAGCAGCTTTCTATTAGTTAAAATGGAGAATGTAATTATGAAAAAAGGATTTTTAACAGCATGTTTATCTTGTTCATTTGATGAAATTATTGAATTTGCTGAAGAGGCAGGATTCGATGCTTTAGAAGTTGCCTGCTGGCCTAAAAAGCATGAAAGAGATTTTGCAAGCAGCACTATCGATGTTATCAAACTGGATAATGCTGAAGCTGAGAGAATCAAAAATTTATGTAAGGAAAAAAAAGTGGAAATAAGTTGTCTTACCTATTGTGATAATATGCTGGATGCCGATAAAAAAATAAGAAATGGAAGAATTGAACATTTAAAAAAAGTAATCTATGCAGCTGATTTGTTAAATGTGGGAATTGTCAGCTGTTTCATAGGTAGAGATAAAAACAGGAAATTGAAGGAAAACCTTCCAATTTTTGAAGAGATTTTTAAACCGATAGTAAAGTTAGCTATGGAGAGAGGAGTGAAGATAGCTATAGAAAATTGTCCTATGCCAGGATGGCAGTTTGAAGGACTTGTTGGGCAAATTGGATTTGCTCCTTTTATGTGGGATAAAATATTTGATTGTATTCCTGATAGTAATTTGGGTTTAAATTTTGATCCCTCCCATCTTTACTGGTTAGGGATAGATTATATAAAAGCCGTCAAGGATTACAAAGATAAAATTTTCCATGTTCATGCAAAGGACACAGAAATTCTTACAGAAAACATACAAAATTTAGGTATTGTAATGGCTCATCATGGAGGGTGGTGGCGATACAGAATGCCTGGATTAGGAGAAATAGACTGGAATTCCTTTATCTCAACACTGCAGGAATATGGCTATGATTATGTTTTAAGTATAGAACATGAGGATCCTGTTTGGTCAGGAAGTGAGGAAAAGATTAAATATGGCTTAAAACTCGGACTTAAATATTTGGGACAGTTTATATTATGAGAGGAGAATCATTATGAAAATAGGATGTAGTTCATGGTCGTATCACCGCACTATTGAAGAAGGAAAATTGAATCAGGAAAGCTGGATAGAAAAGTGTGCGGAGTTAAAGCTGGACGGAGTGGAACTTCTTGATGTCCATTTTCCATCTACAGGGATTGAGTATCTAAAACGACTCAAGAAGAAATTGGTAGAACTTGGACTAACCATTTCCTGTGTTTCGGCAAGCAACCATTTCACAGGTTCTGATGAAGATGAGCGAAAAGCAAATGTGGAAATTGTGAAGAAGTGGGTAGATATTGCCGGTTTTCTCGGTGCTCCTATTGTGAGAATATTTGCTGGCTCATCCAGTGAATTGTCTCAACCGGATATTTGGCACAAGGTAGTGAACTGTCTCAAGGAATGCGCTAATTATGCAGAAGCAAAGGGCATAGTCCTCGGTCTGGAGAATCACGGCGGCTTCAGTGCTGATGAGGTCTTGAGATTGATTCAGGAGACAGATTCCGAGTGGCTGAAAATGACACTGGACACAGGTAATTTCCCGCAGGCCCCATATGAATCAATCAGGAAAACCGCACATCTTGCGGTGATAGTTCATGCAAAACTTTATGAACTTGATGAAGAGGGGAATGAGGAAAGATTAGATTATGAAAAGATAATTTCTATTCTTTCTGAGAGAAACTATTTAGGGTTTCTTTCTATTGAATTTGAGGGGGAATCTGACGAGTTGAGTTTCATACCAAGGGGAGTTGCTTATCTTAAGAAAGTTATGAACATGACTGGCTCTTAACAGGGAGGGAAAAAATATGGAAAAGGTGAAGATTGGTATTATCGGCGCTGGAGGAATTGTTCAGTATGCCCATATCCCCTGCTTCCAGAAATTGGGGGATGTAGAGATTGTGGCTATCTGTGATCCGAATGAACCCAAACTAAAGGAAGTAGCAGAGAAATCTGATATTCCTCAAAAATTTACTGATTATCAAAAACTATTATCCCAAGAAGAGATTGATGCAGTTATTGTATGCACCCCCAATGCTTTTCATAAGGAGCAGGCAGTAGCCGCTTTGAAAAATGGCAAGCATGTACTCTGCGAAAAGCCCATAGCTCTAAATAGTAAAGAAGCAGGTGAGATGCTGAAGACAGCTGAAGAAAAAAATAAGAAGTTTATGGCTGCCTTCTGCCACAGGTTTGATAATACCACTCAATTCCTGAAAAAGTCTATTGATCGAGGAGAATTTGGAGAAATTTATTATGCTAAAGCAAACTACCTAAGAAGAAGAGGTGTCCCAGGGCTTGGCGGCTGGTTTACAACCAAGAAACTTTCCGGCGGCGGCCCGCTTATTGACGTAGGAGTTCATATGCTTGATACAGCCATCTGGTTAATGGGTTCTCCTGATCCGGTTACCGTCTCCGGTTCTACTTATAATAAGTTTAAGGAGCAGGCAATAAACGGTGGTTGGCCGCCTTCCTGTTCTCGGACAGGCGATAAATATCCCGGGACGTTTGATGTTGAGGATTTAGCAACAAGTTTCATCAAATTTGCCAATGGAGCTACCCTTTTCTTAGAAGCAAGCTGGTCAGGAAACTCTGAACAGGGCCTATTCCTTTCTCTCTTTGGCGCCAAGTCTGGAGCAAGTGTAAAACAATCAGAAGAAGGGGGGAAAACAGGGGAGAGAGGATTGAAGATCTTCACCGAAAAGGGAGGAGAGCTAATAGATATTTCTCCTATTCTTACTGACGTTAATCCTTATGAAAAACAAGCCGCCCACTTCATTGAATGTATCAGGGAGAATAAAGAACCAATTACCAAGCCGAAAGAGATACTAAATGTCATCAAGATTATTGAAGCGATTTATCTCTCTGCAGAAAAAGGAGAAGAAATCAGATTGCGTTAGAAATAATAGAAAAAGTGAGCAGAAAAACATTATTCTGCTCACCTGGGTAAAAAGCAACAGTGAACGGTTACATTATCTCTTTGAAAACTGGAACTTTGCTCTTGCTCCCCGCTGCCCGTACTTTTTGCGTTCTTTCATACGAGAGTCACGGGTTAGAAATCCGCCTT
>JAGMCN010000221.1 GCA_023129235.1 Caldifarciminota bacterium
TAAAACATATACCCGATTCCAAAATACACTCGTCCATTGCCGAGGTCTGTCTCTAAGATTCTGTATCCATAATCAACTCGCAAAGGACCTATCGGAGTGCAATATCTTAACCCAAATCCTGCACCAAGTTTCATTCCTTTAGTTGTTACATCTTCTTTTTTCTCCCATATATTTCCTGTATCCATAAAATAGGCAAGCGAAAACTTCTTCCAAACAGGAATTCGGAATTCAATGTTCACAAGTCCTATCCAGTCTTTCCACTCTTCTGGAATGTATATCATATCCGGATATCCTCTTATTGTATTTACCCCACCCAACGCAAATTTTCGCTCCAAAGGTGCTTCTTTTAATATGCCACCAAATTTGATTCTCGTTGCAATGACATTCCTTAAAAAACGAATATTGAGTGAAAAATTAAATATGAACTTGTTAAATTTGTAATTTCCTCCTAATCCTGCATACTCATAAGAAAAGGACTGTGTTCCTCCTGTTCTGGGGTAAAAGATATCATCTCTTGTATCGTATGAAATTGAAAAGATTGCCGAGTTCACCACTCCACCCGGTTCTTCAAGTTCTCCCTTGCTATCAATTTTTTCATAATTATATATAAGAAATGCTTGAGTATATTTTCCAATATATCGTCCAATTCTGCCCTGTGCTCCTATATGAGTAAGTTGGTAGGCAAGCTTTTCTGCAGAAATACTGTCCTGAATATAGAATTTATAAAAAGGTGCAAATTCCGCCTTAAAATGAGTGTCTAAAAAATAAGGCTCACGATATGTAATATTTGCTTCTACTTTCTGTAATTCTTTTATCTCAAATGGATTGAGTTCGTATTTGCCCAATATCCCTAAATTTTGCCCATTATTCCATAAATTTGCATGTCCCCATCCAATATCAAACCATGCCCGATTAGGAGAACCATATCCTCCTCCAAACACTACCCATCTCGGAAGTTTCTCTTTCACTGAAAACACCACGCCCACCACATCTTTTTTGCTCTTCATTCCATTCAGCTCAAAGCTAACTTCATCAAAGAGGTCAGTTCCGTAAATACGAGCTTGAGCAGTATGAAGTTTCCTCGGTGAATAAAAATCTCCCTTTTTAAATTGAATCTCCCTCTTAATTATTCCAATCCTTACACTCTCCAGTCCAGTTATTCTTATACCTCCAAACCTCACGAACTGATGTTCTCTAATTTGAAAACAGAGTGTTACTTCGTATGAAAGAGAGTCATCCACTTTATGTTCTACCTCTGCATAAGGATATCCATAATCAGCGTAAAGGTCTGTAATTGCCCACTTTGCAACAAAAATACGTTCTTCGTCCAATGGGTCTTCAGCCTTCAATTTGATAATACGAGCTAACTTTTGGTCACTAAAAACCTCATTCCCTTCAATTTGAATCTCTCTTATATATGTCCTTAATCCTTCTTCTATATATATATCACATTCTATCAGCCTACGCTTGAAATCAACTATGTTCTTGTCCCACTTCGTGATTTTTATATCTTTGAATCCATGATTCTTGTAAAAACTTATGAGTCTCTTCTTATCCATATTCGTTTGAAACTCATCATATATCTCTTTGCGAGTAGTGTGGATTACTTTCTTTAATTTTTTATCTGAAAAAGTGCGATTCCCGTGAAAATCTATATCTTTTACCACAAACTCTTTAACTTCTTGAGCAATCAAAAATAAAATAAATATATACATCTCAATATATTTTCTCTACTCTTATTCCTTTATAATAATACTTAAGAATACTCTCGTATTTATACCCTTTGCGAGCCATCCCGATAGCTCCATATTGACATAATCCTATTCCATGACCATATCCTTTGCCACTTATTTTTATCTTATCTCCTTTCATTCTTATATCAAGAAACCTACTTTTGAGTCCAAGTTTTGCTCTCAATTCTTCTCCTCTTATACTCTGATTTCCATCATCACTTGTAATTTTAACCAATTCTATCCTCCTAGACCTATCTCTTTTAGAAACTCTTATAGATTTTACTTTACCAAAAGCTGACAAAGGATGCTCACTTTCCCATCTATAATGTGGAGAAAACTTACAAAACTGACAGGTTTTGCTCTCAAGATAAGGTTTCCTTCCATCTTGTGTTTTTCCGCCGCAAGTACTTGAATACATTGCATTTATTACTTCCCCTTTGTATGTACACACAATTCCACAGGTCTCATTAATTGCTTTATCAGTGGTTTTAATCTCAGCTTCCATTCCGCCATATACTTGGTCTGCTACAGTTGCCTTTAAATCATATCTATTACCTTTAACTTTGGATAATGAAAAACTCCTTGCTATTACTGCCTGTGCCTTTAAAGCCTCAAACTCATCTACTCGTAGCTCACAGGGCACTACACCCCTTAAATAATCTTCTACATTAACTTTATTTATTATCTGGAACTTGGAATCTGAAGTTTTATATATTATAAGTTCTCCCCTATATTTCTTGCCATTAAACCCTATTATATCATCAGATGTGGAAATTTCAATTGGGTAAGTTAAGACGGACACTTCTTTTCCGTCAACTTTTACCTTTCCATCTTTAATTTCTAATTTTTTTCCTTTTGTTTCTGACTTTTCACTTTTCATCCTTAAATCCTTTCCCTTAACTTCAATTCCATAGGCCTCTGCCAGAAAAATCTTTACATCGGGAACCTTTCCACTTTCTTTACCAGTCATTCTATACACCGGAGCACAACTCAAGACAAACAAACAAATTATTACACTCCACAACTTCAGGCAAGTTGACATATTTATATTATATATTATCGGCATATTTATACAAAACTATATACCCCAAAATCTTCTCCTGTCAAGCAAATTCTGCATTCTCGCCCTACGACAAATCATCGTGCGATAATTTGTCGTCTTTTTCTCGTCTTGTTTTGTTAGGTTGAGGGAGTGGTAAGGGATTTTAATTTTCGGTGACGAAATGAACATATTTTGCCAATTTTCACCGTATAAATGACTTGGATGAGGATTTATATCTTAAAACAATTCCATGGGTCTCTACGGGCTTGTATTTGATTTTGTCTGGCATCTGTGATTTTGTCCTTGACAATTTCGCAAAATATGCTAAAATATATATAGTGAAAAAGTTATATTTGTTCACGGTGATAATAGTAGTATCATTTTTGTCCACAGAAATTGCTCAAGGTTTGGATTTAAAGGCTCTTCAAGATACACTCAGAAAATTAGGTAATCCCTGGGCTGCTGGCACAACATCCGTGTCGGAACTTCCTATAGAACAAAAACGAAAACTATGTAGTCTTATGCTTTCACCGTCTAGTGCAATTCCTAAAGAAAAGATAGGATTATCCTCTTTGCCAAAGGATTCATTACCCTCGGAATGGGACTGGCGAGATGTAAATGGCCACAACTGGATGACTGCTTTTCACTATCCTAGTGATGGCGGTATTTGGACTTTTCCGTGGATAGAAGCTATGGAGTCACGCGTAAAAATTGTGAATAATACACCGGATGTGGACCCAGACCTTTCAGAGCAATTTGTCATATCCTGTAATCCTTATGGTTATGACTGTATCCAAAGAATGTGGTGGAATATAGGTGATTGGGTAATGGAAGATGGAATTCCAGATGAAGATTGCTTCCCGTATGTGGGAACTAACCTGCCATGCAGTCTCAGATGCTCTGATTGGCAAGAAAGAGCTGTGAAAATCACAGATTGGGGAGTATGTCCACAAAATGATACTGCAATAAAGCAAGAAATAACGAACGGTCCTATATCTGCTGGTATAACTATTAAAGAGGACTTTTTTTATTACCAAAATGGAATCTATAAGCCAGTTATGGGAGAAAAAATGAGTTTCTATGGAGTTATTTGTGCTGGATGGAACTCTTCCGGTGCATGGTTATGTAAAAATCTTGACTACTTTGCAAACTGGTTTTATGTTCAGGTAATTGAGCATCCGACTTGGATGGT
>JAGMCN010000222.1 GCA_023129235.1 Caldifarciminota bacterium
GGTCAAACTGGGTATTCAGTGTATTCAAAATAAAATGAAAATAATCATCCTCAGGCCGCAGAAATATCTCTATACAGTCATCCTTCCATAATACTCCACTATCTCTAACCTTTACCTTCTTTGTGAGTTTAGTTATATCAGGTTCTTGACATTCAAAGGCAATGTATAGATTCTTATCATCATAAGCAAGGTAGGTAGTAGTCTGCTTTTTAGCGGAGGATCCGCTGGTAAGAATAAAATCAGTAGCCTTATCTGCCTTTTCCCAGCAGAGGTCATTCAGTTTTCCATCAATCTTAGGAGAAACTTTTACTTTGGGCGCAAAGAGAATCTTGGGTATTTCAGCAGTTGAGATAGAGGTTTCTTTGATGTTACTAATCTCGGCAAGTCCGATAGAAGTCTTTTCAAAATGGAGACCATCGATGAGGATATAGTTTTCTTGATTGGCAACTACCCCAGAACTGAGTGAATTGTGAACATAAAACTCAATCCTTTTTAGTGACTTCTTATCAAAAGCCTCCGGTTCTTTTTTGGGGGATTGACTGCCATATTCATCGATTTTGTAAGTAACTTCATTCCAGCCGGTTTTAAGGCTCATCCTCCACGTTCGATAGACAACTTTCCTAGAATCTTCCATATCAAAAGCAAAAAGATAAAAACTGAGATATATCCTCCCAGCAGCAGGATTAAAAACCCAGCATTTTACAACATCAAAGTTTGAGATATCTATCGGTTTTTCGAATTGCTTAATAATGTTTACGTAGGATCCATCCTTTTTCGGGAAAAGGTAGTTTACCTTCAAACTTGCTTTACCTTTCTTTTTGTTCTCTTTATCATAGGAAAGTGAATACTTTGGGTTACATCCAGCATTATATGCCCTTATCCCCCATCCTGCTGTTTCCTCAGTCCAGGCATCTCCATCTATTGGAAACTTAACCTCCGCTGCTTTTACCCAACTGCACCAACTCAACAACATCACTAAACTTACTAACCTCAAACCTATTTTTTTCTTCATTTTTCTTTCCTTCCCCTTTAAATTTACCTGATATAATCCTCAACTATTTTGTCTCCCCCGGCACAATCACCCCCTCTCTTCCCCCTTTATCCATTATCTCTTTTAACCTTTTTAAGGTTCCTCTTTGTGGTTCATTCTTATCAATTGAACCTTCTGGCGCCGTATGACAATGATTGATAAACACTATAGGTTCTGCAACCTCACTATTTCTTTAAGAATCTCTACTTTATACTGAGAAATAACATCCGGGTTATCACTTTTAAGCACTGTATTTACCGCTTCATTCAGTAATCTCTGAGACAAGGAAATATCTATCTTTTTATTCTTTGCTTCTTTAATGGCGTTTTTTAAACAAAATAATGTTTCATGATCCTCCATTGTTTCCCGAAATGCCTCCCATCTCCTGGAAGGGATAGGTCCCCTTTTGCCTGGGTAAATATAGGCCCTGTTAGATCTTTTACTTTTAGCGTCAAATTCACTCCACGGGTCACCAGCCCAATAATCGTATGCCCAACTACCGATTCCTTGAAGGTTTTCTTTCCAGGACATCCATGCATACTTTCGCACGGTTAAGGGTGAACCTGTTAGTCTGGCTATTCGGTTGTCATAAGACCATATTGGCTTTCCTGTAGCTTTCATAACCGCCATCTTATCTTTCTTGCTTAAATGCATTACATTTGGACACCAGATATCTACATAAGGAGAGGTTATTTTTATATCTTCTAAAGCAGTATGACCTCCTTGGGTTAAAAATATCTTTACTTTGGGATTAACCTCTTTAATAATCTTAGCTACCTCACAGAAACGCTCAGAACCTTCTTTACCGGAAATTTCATCATAAGGGAAAAGAGCGATATTCTCTTCTGAAAAGCCGAATTCTTTCAAATGGGCAATCAGGGCGGTGAAGTATGTCTTCAGGGCATTCTTCCATTCTGGACTCAGGTATTCCAGTCCCTTTCTCTCCAAATAGGGATATGCTCTAAAGGTTGGAACAGCTACTATTGTCTCTTCTGCCCAGTATTCTTTGCATAAGGAGAGTAATTTATTGAAAAAAGGTAGTTTGTGAGCTTCAAATGGCTCTTTTACTCTCTTCTGAGCATCAAGAACAGGATTGGGCACACGACCGCTTGACATTGTAAATGCATTTCCTCTATGATGAGCCATATCCTTGATATAATCTCCTAAAAGTTCCTCTGGGATTCCCGAGAATATCCCAAAGGGCCAGAATCTAAGATGATCTTCCTTCAAGTCTACTGGAAGTACCGATATGTTAAATTTAACGGTTTTAACCGTTTTTCTTTCAAAGGGTCTGATATCAATTATACCTTTATAGTTTCCTGCTGAAAGATTATGGGAATCAACGATAAAAAGAATCTCTTTATTCTCTCTTGCTGGTATGGTAATCTCATTTATTTCATTAAGAGAAGGAAGGAGGTCATCAACTAACTTATGCCCTCGCAGTTCCACAAACACAGGTGCTCTTAGTTCAATAAAGTCAGGAGAAATAAATTGACCTTTTCCATCTTTGAATCTGCTCACCATTATTCTTCCGCAAAGGGGATTATCTCTAAGGTTAGTGATGACCAAAGAGACCATTTCTTCTTCATTCATCCCCATAATTAGGTTAATCTCTTTCGTCTTTTTGAGATTCATTGGTATCTTATTTCTTAAAAGTGATAGCGAATTCAAAGGGTTTTTTTGCCAAACAAGATATTCATCTTTTAAAGCATAAAATTTAAAAGCTAAGTTTTCAAAACTAATCCTAAGCATAGCAACTTCTCTCTTTAATTTTTGGTAATGGGTTTTCTCGGTTAGCTCAGAGGGAACTTGCTCTTTGATTCTTTGTAGATTATTACTTATTGCATCAATCTTAGTAAGAAGGTCAACAAAATTCTCTTTTTCAATCCTTTCCTTGATATTCTTTATCCCTTCTTCAAAGACAGTAATCTCTTTTGTTAGACTCAAAGACAAATCGCCAAAAACAATTGCACCAAAGAAAGAGGGATCAGTAAAATGACCTCCTGTTAAAAAATAAGAACTATTTTCTCCAAGCCCCTTTTCTTCCCGACAGAGATTTCCCCGCCATACAGTTCCTTCAGATGGTGAAGCAAGTTTAAGCTGGCTAAATGGTATGGCAATTTCAGTCGTCCATACCCCTGGTTTTACCGAGATGGCAGAGGACCACTTCGGATTCCAATCTTTGTTAAGTCTGTTTAGTGATGGGAATACTATCCGGTCAAACTGGGTATTCAGTGTATT
>JAGMCN010000223.1 GCA_023129235.1 Caldifarciminota bacterium
CCTCGTCGGCACTTAAGAGAACCTTCGAGCGAATCAACGAAAAACTTAGCGGGATATCAAATCAGGGAGGAGTTTTATTAGTAGGGCCCTATGGATCAGGAAAAACACATGCACTTATTTCTTTATACCACACATTTAAGCGTCCTAAAATAGCCAAGGGATGGTTTAGAGAATGGAACATTGACCTTGATATTCCTGCTTCTACAAGATCAGTCATAATTTCTACAAGAAGATATGATGTAGATCTCTTGTGGGAGCCTATATTCAAATTATTAGGGCGAGAGGATATTTTACCTAAGATAAAGCGTTTTCCGACGGTTGACCAAATTGAAGAAGCTATTGGAGATTCCCCATGCGCGATTTTTATTGATGAAATTGAAAACTGGTATGGTTCATTTGATCCTGAAAAACAAGCACATCTTATTGAAAAAAATGAGACATTTTTGGAGCATCTCCTTGAAGTTGCAAATGACCCTGAGAAAAAACTCTTTGTTTTCATCACTTTCCTTGAAGAACAAGAAGGTTTAAAGAAGATTTTCAATCGAACAAATCCCGTGCCAATTGATGTAAGTGCTATGGAAGACAGGGAAAAAGTATCACTACACCGCCTCTTTGAAAAATCTGATCAAAAAGATTTGGATAAAGTAGAAGAAGTTGTAGAGAAATATGTGGATAAATATACTGATCCAATAAAAATAGATAACGCATACAGGTACAAGCAAAGAATGACGCAAACATATCCATTCCATCCCCTCCTTTTAGATACACTGATTCAGATCTACGAGGCGGCAACAGAGAGACAGGATATTCGTGGAATGATGAACATTTTAGCTGATAGTGCGAAGGATGGGTATGATAAAAAGGATTTGATTTTTTTGAGCGATGTTGATGAAAATGCTCTCAGAGGTATAGACTTGCAATTGGTGGAAAAATATAGTTATGATTTGGATAGAGTAAAAGAAATATCATATGGTAAGGAGATACTTAAGACTGTTCTTATTTTTACATTAAATGAGAAGACAGTGGGTGCTACAGAGTCAGATATACTTCTATCCGTGTTTAGTCCAACCCAAGGTCACACTATTAATGCCATTGCAATGGATTTAGAGAATATATATGGGAAAGCACATTATCTCCACCGAGAAAATGGCATCTATTTCTTTTCCCATGAAGTAGAGATTTTTGCTTTAATTGATAGAGAGAAGAAAAAGAGAACAGAGGATGAGATTAAAAGGAAAGTTGCAGAAATCGTAAAGAAGGATATATTTGAAAATAAGGCTTTTATTTATGGGTTTGAGGAAATCCCAGATGACAGCAAAACCAAAATGGTGGTTGGATTGGAATCATGGGGTACTAATGATATCCTGAAAGATAAACTGAACGAGTTTTATTACGGAAAAAAATGGCAAAATACTTACATTATTGTCTTTCCAACTGTGGATAATATCTTTTCCTTTGAGATTACAGAAAAGGTTAAAAGTATTATTTCAGCTGAAAAATTACAGGGCCAAGTAGAGGATAAGGAAAGAAAGTTACTAAAGATAATCTCTGATAAGAAAAAAGAAATTAATGACAAAATAAAGGGATTTTATGGCTATATGGTAAAGTGGGTGGCAAGAGAGAAAGAATTAGTGCCAAGATTAATCAACGTTAGCGCCGACATTAGTGCGATCAGAGAAAAGGCCGATAGCGATCCATCGCTTGTTGGAGATTACATTCTTAAGGAGACAGAAGATAAAGCCGATGGGAAAAGAATTGAAATTTTGATAAACGGGTTTAAAGAATACCGGAAATATCCGCAAATTCTAGATGATGAAGTAGTTTACAACGCAATAAGAAATTTGCACAGAGATAAAAGAGTTATCATGCAGGGAGAGCGAGGGAAGTGGTATATCGATGAAATACCAAGGAGTCTAGAGCCAGGCTTTGTTGTATTCGATCCTAAATATGCACCAGAAGTTGGGAAAGAGGAAGAAGAAAAAGAAGAGGAAGGAGAAGAAGAAGGAGAATTAGAAAAAGTTGAGAAAAGAGAGAAAAAAAGTTTAGATTTAAGAGGAAATTCTCCAAGGGTTATTTTGAGTCAGGTAGAGGCAAGGAGCAGGGAGAGCGATGTTTTCAAAGAAATTACAACGACATACAAGTTTAAAGAGGATTTAACTAAGCAAGAGATCATGAAATTCATAAAACAATTTCCATCTAAAGAAGCAGATATTGATGGAAAAGTAGTGTTGTGGAGAGAAAAAGATGAAGGTTAGCAATGAATTCATGAAATCTTTCATAAAGGAAGAAAAACCGATTTATAGAGTTGGAAATGAGCTTCTTAATATATGGCTGAAAACTGCGGAAAATGATAGCAATATCGGCAGATTTTATTACAAAGGTGAAGAAGAAGCAAAGGTGTTTGAAGAATTTATTTTAAAAGCTTATGGAGAGTTTTATAAAATTCTGGCAGGGGAATGTGTAAACAAGTCATCTGTTTTTCAGGAATATAGTGATACAACTTTCATAGTGATGGATGGAATGAGTTTTAGAGAGGGCGTCTTGATCTACAATATGCTTAAGAAAGATTATGAAACGATGTTGGGTTTTGACTTCTCTGCCGTTCCCTCAGACACCCTAGCATTTAGAGAAAAGACAGGTGTTTCTATGGGTAATTTCAAAGAAATAAATGATCCTAAAAATATTAGAGTATCTAGTGATGAAAAATATGTTTGGTCTTACTTCCCAGACATAATGCTAGATAAGATTCGGGTAGGACACACGGTTATTTCTTCGCTTGAAGAGATGTATGAAACTACTGCAAAAATTATAGGAGAATTGGTTAATAAACTTAAATCTGGTAAAATAGTAATTCTGTCGGATCACGGTTATATTCGTTCTGAAGCAGGTTTTGTTTTTACTGTTCCTAGCAATATAAAAACAAATCTTCAAAATATGTTTGGTAGCAGAAGACATATTTCAATGGATGATGTAGATGCCAGTGGTCTTGTTAAAGAAGGCTATGTTGAAGAATTTGCAGGGTATTATCTTGTTAAATCTCGTTATGTATGGCCAGTAAGAGGGAAATATAGTATTTATCTTCATGGCGGATTGAGTTTGATGGAATGTTTTACTCCTGTAATAGAGGTTATAAAATAATGAAAAAGCCCATCGAAATAGATTTCCCAATTGAACAGGTAAATGAGATCGCAGAAAGAGAAGCTCATGCAAAAGAAAAGTATAGACCCATATTATTCATTCATAAATGGTGGGCGAGAAGGCTTGGCAGTGTATTTAGAACAATTATTCTTTACACACTCTTAGATGAGGATGCTAAAGTTTTGGAAGCTAATGGTAAATGGCGTTCTGTAACAAAAGAAGAGTTGAAGAATCCCTGGTCTCTTTATCTCAAGGATGTGGATTTTGGTGGGAAAATCGTTCTTGACCCGATGATGGGTGGAGGGACAACAATTGTTGAAGCTTTAAGGTTTGGTTGCAAAGTTGTAGGTCAGGAGTTGAATCCCGT
>JAGMCN010000224.1 GCA_023129235.1 Caldifarciminota bacterium
TACAAGCTTGACATGACACTAGTTTGCCTTCTATCGGTTTTAAAACAATTTTGCTAATAGACTTAAGATCATTAAAAAGCGTACTTGTGTCACCAAGGGTAGATATTTGCGCTTTTACCCTTTTAACATTATCATTAAAAGAGTCTTTATCATAAGGAATCATAAAAAGATCATGCCATTTAGAAGAAATGGCAAACAAGACGATGGCCCGGTCAGTCAGGACAATATTCAGTAACAGTTCATCTGGCTTTAATTGCAATTTTGTTATATCAATATCCCCTTCAATCCAATGCGATATCCCGAGAAGTTCCCCGAATTGGCGGGCTCTAAGCTTCTGTGCTGTCCGGATCGCCCCCTTAAAGTCTTTTTCACTCCTATGCTCTAAATACAGGGCAGCATGGGACCGCATTAATCCCCAGTATGGTGTAACAAAAAGACCACTGAGCACACGACCCCTGGACTTAACTTTAAACGACGAGCGCACTTCTTCAAGCTTAGCAATGGAATTTTCAAGATACTTAATGGATAGGTCATAGTTCCCTGCGGATTCCTGGGCAAGACCTACTAATCTGTAAGAATTAACAGATAGTGACCTACCATGTACTATTTGAAATCTTTCAATCCAATCTTTATATAAATCTGCGGCATCCTTGAGTTGACCTTCAGCCGACAAAATGCTTGCTTCAACTATTTGCAAGTCCAGTCTCGCAGCTTCTATATTCTTATAGGGGTATTTTTCAACAAGTTCTTTGGCTTTATTGTACAATTTGATGGCAAATGCAGTATCACCAGCTAAAGCAAATCGTTGTGATGCCGAACCATATGTGACGTATTGTGTCTGTTTTGAATACCATTTTTTGTTAATACTTTCTATTTCGTCCCATAATCTATACATTTCAGGTAATTGTTCCTTGGCGTTTTCAGACCAAGATAAATCATCAAGTCTAGATTCAAGAAATGTTTTGTATGTATTCCATTCATTACATTCATCTAATCTATATTTGTATATTCTTTTCTTTTTAAAATATTCTTTGCCTGTCTTAATCGCTTTAATTTTATAATAATCTCTTAATCCAAATATTCCCATGTTTTGATAGCCCATAGCAATGGTACCTTCGCTGGTCATAAAAGCGTAAGAATTTTTTTCGGATAATTTTAAGGCTTTCTTGTAATGGGGAATTGATAGACCAGGTCTTCCAGTCTTTGTTAAATAATTCCCATATATGCCTTCTACAATCCTAAGTTTTTGCTTGAAAGCTTGGCAGTTTGTACAAACATAATCGTATGATTTTTTTGCAATTAGATCAGGATCATCAGGAGCAAAATCGTGTCTTACTATATGCGCTAGAATTTGAATGGTTACCAAATGAAGTTCGCAAAGATCCTCCTGAGAGGAAACTGCAGGATGTTTCAATTCTTCAGAAATCATTTGCCAAGATTTATGAAGATTCCCAAGATATAATTGACCAATAGCCCGATTAGCCTTGGGGGCACAAGAAATTAAACTGCCTAAAATGAATATAAAAATAAAACCTATTGAATATCTTGTTTTGTTCATTTTCAATTCTCCTTTCTTACGCTCAGGATATGATGCATTATTAATGTAATTATGTCTGCTATGTAGCAACTCCCTAAATAAAGGTAAAATGATCGATTGAATCAGGATATCAAAGGTTCGTGTACTATAGAATGAATTTTTCACCTTGTATTGTTGCCGAGTGATTGATTCGATGAAATCACCATATTTTGTGGTTAAGGTGTATGACCGAAAACTCGTACAGCTTGCCAATATCCAAATATATCAATTGGTATCAAAAGATTGTGATATTTTCATGATATCATAAAAATACCG
>JAGMCN010000225.1 GCA_023129235.1 Caldifarciminota bacterium
AGGTTCCAATTTCTACCATATATCAGGATGAAAATAGCAAAATAAGACCATTTTTGGACACAGTGAGATTTATAACATTAGCATTAAAAAGTATGTGGAGATGAGAATACTTCTTACAAATGATGATGGAGTTAATTCTCCTGGTATAAAAACTTTATTTGATGTGTTGACTGACTTGCATCAGGTAACAGTTGTTGCTCCAGCGAAGCCACAAAACGCAACTTCTCACTCTTTGACTTTAAGAAGTCCCTTGAAGGCGAAAAAGATAAAAAAGGACATAATTAGTGTTTCAGGAACTCCTACAGACTGTGTTATTTTAGCTGTTTATAGTCTATTAGATAATTTGCCTGACATTCTTCTTTCTGGAATAAATTCAGGTCCGAATCTGGGTGATGATGTTACTTACTCTGGGACAGTGGGGGCGGCGATTGAGGGGGCTATTATTGGAATTCCGAGTGTTTCGTTATCTTTCTACGAGAAGGAAAATCCAGATTTCCGTGCGGCAAGAGAATTTGTGTTGAAATTGATAGAAAAGGTAGAAAAAAACAAAGAGTTTTTTACGGATATGCTTTTAAATGTGAACATCCCAAATTCTCCAAGAGGAGTGCGTATTACAAAGCTTGGGAGGCGAGAGTATGAGAATGTTGTGGAAAAAAAGAGGATGGGATATTTAATTGGAGGAGAGAGGAAAGAATTAATTGAGGCTGGGACAGATTTTGGGGCATGCAAGAAAGGATACATCTCGATTACTCCGTTGCGGACTGATTTAACTTATTATGAAACTATTGAGACACTCAAATCGTGGAAATTTTGAACTTCTGCGTCGGCAAATGGTGGAGGAGCAAGTTAAAAGTCGGGGCATTTGTGATGAAAATGTGATACAAGCAATGCTTAAGGTGGAAAGGCATCTTTTTGTGCCAAAGCGTTTACAGGATGAGGCATATGAGGATTATCCTCTTCAAATAGGTGAGTCTCAGACTATTTCTCAACCATATATGGTGGCGGCGATGACAGCGGAGCTTGAGCTTAGCCCTGAGGATAAGGTGCTTGAAATAGGAACTGGCTCAGGATATCAATCAGCTATACTTGCTGAGATTGTGAGTGAGGTGTTTACAATTGAGTGGATAGATATGCTTGCCAAGAGAGCCAAATTACTGCTTGAAGAATTAGATTATAAGAATATATTTGTAGAAATAGGTGATGGGAGTTTAGGATGGCAAGGAAATGCTCCTTATGATGGGATACTGGTGACATCTGGAGCTCCTGAAATGCCAGAGCTACTGTTTGAGCAATTGAGAGAAAATGGAAGACTTGTTATTCCGATTGGTGGAAGAATAGTCCAGACTCTTACGAAAATAACTAAGATTAAAGGGAAATCACATAAGAAACAGCTTTTTGATTGTATGTTTGTCCCTCTTTTAGGAGTGTATGGTTGGAAAAATTAGGTTTTTAGGCATTTAGGTATTTAATTTCTTGACGGGGGGTGGCGCAGTTTGGTAGCGCGCTTGGTTCGGGACC
>JAGMCN010000226.1 GCA_023129235.1 Caldifarciminota bacterium
CCCTGATCCTTATAGCTTACTGTGTCGATATATAAGGTTCTGCTTTCAAAACTAAATCTCTTTACTCCGCCTGTTAATTCTATGGAATTCTCCGGAGAAGGTTCAAGTTTGACACTAAGCATACCATCCGATATACCTATATCCTGAAGCCAGCTATTTTTTTCATAATATCTATTTGATTCTCCCAGTTTCAAGCCAATGGAGACTGTAGGCAGAATCCTTTTACCATAATAAATTGCAAACTCAGGAGAAGCAGGATAATCAGTGGTAAAATGCCATGAGCCTGCTTTTTGAATTGCCCGATTTACAATTGTTGGGACCGTATCAGTATTTATTCCAAGTCCAAAGACTCCAAACTTTCCTGCAGAAATAAAACAAGAAAGTGATGGATGTTTGAGCTCTCCCATTATTTCATTAGGATAATCATTTATAAGAGCAGGATACAATCGGACATTTGAATTATCAATAAGAAAACCAGCTACACCTCCCATCGTATTGACTCTTGTTTCACTTCCCATCAGAGAACTGGAAAAAACAATGATTCCTAAAAATAAAAACTTTTTCATACTTCTATTTTAATATACTTTTCTTAACTGTCAAGAAAAAAGACTCCAAAAAAGAATAGAAGCTATCTAATGACCTTACATAGTGGCTATTCTCATATACTTCCTCGCGAATCATCTTGCCTCTCATCTTCCTTTTTTGCAACTTAATTTTTTCAGGAACTTCTCAAAAAGGAAGAATGTTATTGTGATTTGTAAAACTCAGCGGCTTTTTTATCAAGCGTATAAATGAAGGCAAGAATTTTAGCTACCACGGGATACAGTTCTTCAGGGATAAATTCCCCAATATCCAGCATCAAAAGTGCACTTACAAGCTCCTCATTTTCTTGGATTGGGATATTATGTTTTCTTGCAATTTTGAGTATTTCATCAGCAACTCTCCCTCTCCCTTTTGCAATAACTTTTGGGGCTTTGTCCTTTTTTGATTTATACTGCAAGGCGGTGGCTTTTTTATTCTTCATAAACTTACGCAAGGACTTCTATATCTTCCCTGAAATAAGTATCATAAGGTATTAGCTCAACAGTAAACTTGCCAGGAACAAAACCAATGTCTTTCATAACTTCAGAAAGTTTTGAAAGCTCGGATTTCATATAATCTGCGACAGGGGATGTAGAGGTGAAAAAAGAAATGTTTATCCTCTTTTTGCCTTCCGAAAGAACCGGCAGAGCTGTAATCCTCACTTCAATTATTCCAAGATTAATTGTATCTACAGAAAGATATAAAGTAATAATCTCTTGGTTGTTTGAAGTCTTGGTCCCGGAGATTCTTCCCTTTACAATAAGATTTCTGTTGGGGAAATAGATTGGAATGTAGAAATAAGATTCTTTTTTATGCAGTTGAGACAGTGCCTTCATTATTTTTTCTCTTGCCCGGGAATCTCGTGAAATTAAATCAATCAATTGCTTGAGGATTTTTTTAGACTTAATAAGTTTCTTGAATTCTTTCACAGAGTCAGCATTTAGAGGATTAAAGGCAAATTTATCAAGTCCTAATTCTTTTAATAGCAAGAGGAGAAATTTAGTTCCTGATTTTTGAAATGACTTTCCAAGAACTTCAAGAATAATAGACAATCCTTGCTTTTTTACCCAGAATTTTAGTTTTTCTCCTTGTGCAAGTGGCAAGTTCGTCTTTGCAACTATCTCTTTATTTAAGAGTCTGATAAGAACCTTATTTCTATTCAATAATTGTGTAACTTCTCCATGAAGAATACTACCTGGTCTTAATTTAGCAATATGAGAGCCGAAGAATCTATCTGTGATAGTCAGGAGAACAGATTTTCCTTGCCCAGCTTTTTGAACTTGCTCGGTCATTGGTTAATTATAATGATATCTTTATTTATCAAATTTCAAGAGAGTTCCTGCTTTTACTTCTCACAGAGTCTGTCCATACGGATGCTGTGCACGACAATCCAACTTGTTTTTGATTTTATTTATAATCTGGGTGGTTGAGTAACCGGGGAGAAGAGGAATTATAACTACTTTTCCTCCACATTTTTGAACTATTTCTCTACCTGCTATTTCATCTATTTTATAATCGCTTCCTTTTACAAGTATATCAGGTTTTATCTGTTCTATCAACTTTTCGGGAGTAGATTCATCAAATAAAACTATGTAATCTACCCCTGCAAGAGCACTTAAGACCTCTGCCCTATCGTTTTGATTAAAAATTGGACGTGATTTGCTTTTAAATTTGTGAATAGAGTTATCTGTGTTTAAGCCAACTATTAAAATATCTCCAAGTTCCTTTGCCTGACGCAGAGATTCAATATGTCCGCGATGCAGGATATCGAAACATCCATTGGTAAATACAACAATCTTGTTTTTCTCTTTTGCTTTAGCTCGGATTTCTTTTGCTTCTTCTGAGTTAACGAGTTTTTTCATTAGCATTTCACCACAAAGTCACGGAGACACAAAGTACGCAAAGAATAAAAAAACTTTGTGATCTTAGTGCCTTTGAGTCTTTGTGGTTAATAGATTACCCCGATTCATCTTTAACTGTCGCAGACTCTGTGAGCGGATAAAAGCTCTTCATAGCTTATTGGCATAGCACCAAACTTTCGAACTTCAATTCCTGCAACCAAATTTGCTATAGTAGCGGCTTGTTTTGGTGAAGCATCCGCAGTTAATGCCAGAGTTACTGCGGCAATTACTGTATCTCCAGCTCCTGTGGCATCATAAATTTCTCGTGCTTGGGTTGGAATTATATATTCTCTTGCGGCAGAAAGCACCATACCTTTTTCGCCAAGAGTAAGTAGAAGGTATTTACATTTTAATTTTTCCCTTAATTCGCGGGTTATAGACTTAACATTTTTCAGAGTAAGTTTTACACCCATAGCACGCTCAACTTCCTTTCTGTTTGGCTTAAATAGTGTCACACCCTCATATTCAAAAAAGTTGTTAAACTTCGGGTCAGCTGTTATAATCTTGCCTTTAAAGGTGTGGATAATACGATTGATTAGCCAGCCTGAAAGCACTCCTTTATCATAGTCTTCGAAGAGAATGGCATCAAATTTATCACCCCGGGACTTCACAAAATCTAATATTTTATTTCGCAAAAGAGAAGAAATAGGTTCTGTTGTTTCTTTATCTATTCTTGCAAGTTGCTGATGCGGTCTTTCAACTACCAGACGTGTTTTGGTAGTAGTAGAGCGAGTAGAATCTACAAAGATGCCTGAAGTATCCATTCCTTCGTTCTCAAGAATTTCTTTTAATTTTTCTCCCTGAGCATCGGCTCCTACAACTCCTACGAGGCAGGGAATTCCCTTCAAATAATAGATATTTTGCACCACATTAGCAGCACCTCCGAGGTCTTGTGATTCTCTCGTGACCTCCATAACAGGGACAGGAGCTTCAGGGGAGATACGGTCTACATTTCCCCAGAGATATCGGTCAAGCATAATATCTCCAATTACTAGGATTCTTTTATTGGTAAATTGCTGTATTATCTCCTCAAGTTTCATTTTTTTAAAATACACTGAAATAACGTTTCGGATTTTTCTTTATATCTTCTATGAGCTCTTGGAGTGAACCTAAAGTTGAATCTATCCGTGTGTAAAGTGATTCAGTGGTTAGCAATTTTCCAGCTGTCCCTTTGCCTGCGAGAAGAAAAGATACAAGAGTATCCAAGCGAGAAGTTATTTTCGAGAAAGCATACATACTTGTAGTGAAACTTGTATCCGTTGTTTCAACCATGAATTTGAGTCTCGCAGATATATCACGCAAATTCTCAATAGTAGTAGTAAGGTCTGTTGTGCTTTTATCAAGCATCCCATGAGTACTACTTGCAATCTTTCTTGCACTTTCCAGAGTCTTAAGTAATTCTTTCTCTACATTTGCAATCATTTGTTCAAGTCCTTTTGCTGTCTCATTAAATGATTGTTGTGCATCTGATGTGAGATGCATCATCTTATATGCGAGTGAGTCAAGATGCTCTACAAATATCCCAATAGAGATTATCGTTTTGCCAAGTCCCTTTTTTGAGGTGCCTGGAATAGTTGCGCCATGTGGCAGGATATTGCCTTTTCCAGGGTATAGCATCAGTTCCATATCCTCAAAGATGTTGAGTGGTTCAAGAATTAGTCTTGTTCCCTCTTTTAATTCGACATTTTTAACCCAGAATATTGAGATTACACTGTCTTCGTATAATTCTATGTTACTCACTGCTCCTATCGTAATTCCGTGCATAGTTACCTTATCACCTATTTCCAATCTTGGAGTTTCAGTGAAAATCGCTCTATAGTAGCATCTGCCAGTTAACCTAATAATTTGCATCACGGATACTGCAACAATCGCAATTGCTAAAACTATATATAAGATTTTGAGATGCTTTTTCACTCTATAGAAATCTTATCTCTCACAAATTCAAAAGTCAAGGAAAAAAGATTTGAACCACAGAGAACACAAAGATTTCAGATTACAGATTACAGATTGCAAAGGGTTTAAGCGTTCAAGGGGTTAAGAGTTTAAGGGGTTAAGATTCAAGGGGAGTTACTTGATGCGGAAATAATTTTTCTCTTAAAATCTTTACAATTCTCTCCGACGCTTTTCCATCCCAGAGAATCGGATGATTAGTTCTTTTACCACCATCCCCATCCAAAATTTTATGAGCTTCATCAATAATCATTTTGATATTACTACCTACCAATACATTGGTTCCTTCGGTTAAAGTTATTGGTCTTTCTGTATTTTCCCGTAATGTTAAACAGGGAATATTTA
>JAGMCN010000227.1 GCA_023129235.1 Caldifarciminota bacterium
TGTATCCATTATTACATTCAGAACATCCTTTTCCGTGATACGGGGTAATTTTATCTATTTCCCCAGCAGGTATACCTATCTCAAGGAGTGCTTCACGAGGCACAGAGGTTGGTTCTTTGCATTTAGGGCATATTTTTCGCACTAATCTTTGTGCCACTACTAAAACTAATGATGAACTCACCAGAAACGGTGCTATTTCCATATCTAACAACCTTGAAATAGCACTTGGAGCATCATTTGTATGTAAAGTAGATAAAACTAAATGTCCAGTTAATGCTGCTCTTATTGCTATTGACGCTGTTTCATGGTCTCTTATCTCTCCTACCATTATAATATCAGGGTCTTGTCTCAAAAAAGAGCGTAATGCAGCGGCAAAAGTTAAACCTACTTTTTCTCTCATCTGAACTTGATTTATCCCAAGAAAATTATACTCAACAGGGTCTTCTGCTGTCATTATATTCGTGTCAGGTGTATTTATACGAGATAGAGCGGAGTAAAGTGTTGTAGTTTTTCCACTTCCAGTAGGTCCTGTTACAAGTATTAATCCATACGGTGCTTGTATTGCTCTAAGAAATTTATCCAAGCCCTGCTCCTCAAATCCTAACTTTTCAAGGTCCACACTCAAAGAACTTTTGTCAAGCACCCTCATCACTACCTTTTCACCATAAAGTGTTGGTATACTTGAAACTCGAAGGTCAACTTCCTTCTCTCGCAATCTCATTTTTATTCTGCCATCTTGCGGGACTCTGTGCTCTGCTAGGTCAAGGGTTGCCATCACTTTTATCCTTGATATAATTGAATTTTTTAATTTAAATGGAGGAGAGGGTTCCTCAAAAAGGACACCATCTATTCTTGTTCTTACCCGTAGAATCTTCTCATAAGGTTCTATATGTATATCTGATGCTCCTTTCCTTATTGCTCCTGCTATTAGTGAATCTACATATCGGACTACGGGTGTCTCTTCTATCGCCTCCGCAAGTGCCTTTAGATCTGTGCTATCCTCCTCTTCCTTTACTACTTCCAATTCCTCATCTTTCATATATTTCATTATTTCATCTATATTATCTTCTACCTTATAATACTTATTCATAAATTCCTTTATTTGTCTCCTGCTTACTATGTATGGCTCTATTTCATAGCCGGTAACGAACTTTATATCATCTATTAAAGCAATATCTGTAGGGTCTACCATTGCTACTCCAAGAATTTTTCCTCTCTTTTTTATTGGAATGCACAAAGCCTTTTTCGCAAAGTCCTCAGGAATCAATTGAATTATTCCATCCGGGACCTCAAATTCAGAAATATCTATATTTGGAACTCCAAGGTATTTACTTAAGAATTCTATGAACTTATCTTCCTGCAAAATGCCCTGCTTCACAACTGCTTCTTCAAGACTATCCTTAGAAACTTTAAAATGCCTATTTAGTTCATCTGCTTTTTCTTTGCTAATAAGATTAGCCGATACCAATTCCTCAACTATTTTTTCCTCTTTCTTACCTTTCATATTTTAATACTTTATCTCATAATTTTAATTTGTCAATTAAAAATAGGGAATAAACTAAATTTTATAACTTATTGTGATTTTTCTGAATTAACTTTACAATTCTTGATAGTAGGAATCTTATGAAAATTTGTGCTAATTCTTGATTTAAACTTTTGGTCCAACTTTTGAGATTGAGTAAATCTCAGGGGTAAGATAATTATTAGCAATAGAACGCAAGACCTTCTCATCCACATTTTCTATATTCTTTATTGTTTCCTCTAAAGAAATATTTCTATTCAAGTACATCTCATTACTTAAAAGACGCACCATCCGTGAGGTCATAGATTCAAGACTCAACATCAAATTTCCTTTCAAGTGTTCTTTGGTTCGTTGAAGTTCCATTGGTTCTAATCCATTTTTGTTTAATTTTCTGAATTCATCCCAAATATACTCTATTGCAATTTGCACATTTTTAGGGTCAGTAACAAAATATATGCCAAAAGCTCCTGTATCAGAAAGTAATTCTATAAAACTCGTAATCTCATAGACGAGAGCTTCTTTCTCGCGAAGTCTTTGAAAGAGTCTTGAACTCATCCCGCCGCCTAAAAAGGTATTTAAGATAAGCCACGGATACCTGAGTTTATTTTTATACTTAATAGCTATTGTTCCAAGAGCTACATGAACCTGTGAAATATCATTTTTCCTTAACTTCTT
>JAGMCN010000228.1 GCA_023129235.1 Caldifarciminota bacterium
GGGAATAAAGCTCTTGCAGTTTCACACATTTCATAAAGCTTATCTAATGGAATTACAGATTTATGAGCGGCAATCTGGAACACTGAATCTGCTGAAGTATAAACAATTGGATAGCTAGTTTTAAGATGTTGTTCCCCAAGTTCTTGTATAATTTGCGTCCCTGATGCGGGCAAACCACCCAGTGTGCCACCTTGTGGGATAGCATCTTGAAACTTCTTAAGCATCGCTCTTGGAAGTCCTTCCGGATAAGTCGGAAATGGTTTCTTTGTAATAACTCCCATAAGTTCCCAGTGTCCTATTGTGGAATCTTTCCCAGCAGAAAGCTCTCCAGCTTTGCCATAAGAAGCTAAAGGAGTAGATGTAGGAGGAACTCCGCGGATAGAAATTATATTCCCAAGTCCAAGTTTCTCTAAATTTGGGAGTTTAAGCCCGCCAAGTTTTTTAGCAAGATTACCCAGAGTATTACTTCCCTTGTCTCCATATTTCTCGGCATCAGGAAGCTCACCACATCCAACCCCATCAAGAATTATAACAATAACTCTTTTCATTTCAAAAACTTTACTACCTTGCTAAAAACTGCAGGTTGCTCCTGTATTTATATATGTTTGTTCTATCTCTCCCGTAGAAAACAGATGACTATCCATCACAGAAAAATTTAATACAAAGTATTCTACTTTGAAAGAAGTTCCAAATGTAATAAATATTTGGCCATAATCACCAAGTTTATTACACCACTCAAGAGTTCTATTTCTGTAATCTTGCTGTTTGAAAAAACCGGTTCTTAATGTAAGATGGTTATTTATGTCATATTCTAATCCAAAATGAATATCGTTTCTATCCATTAACAGTTCATCTTTTGAATTGTTGGAATAATTATAATCTAAAGAAAAGTGTATCGGTATCTTATCCAGTTTATATTGTAACCCAATTCCAATTTTCAAGGGAAGTACATTAGGCTGAAAATTCTCATCCAGAGGATTAAACCATTCTCTTTTTATAGGCTCTTTTAATTTAAGCCATCTATTTCTATCAGAAGACCATTCCTTTACTATAGTTTCTTTAGTTTCAGGCAAGAAAGTCAATCCTAAAGATAAATTTTTCAACGGGAAAATAATAGCGCCAAACTTAGGAACAATTTTATAAAAATTTGCCTTCCCCACACATTCTTTTCCTTCGTACCATTCCCCTACTAAAACCTCTTCCAAAGAATAATGTGAATAACTAATATTGACTCCAAATCTTATTATATCTTTACAACATAACACAACTGGTAGTGAAAAAGAAGTGATTTTGAATTTGTTATAGCAAAAGGACCTTCCAATTTCATGCCCTATTTCATCTATTACTGTTACTGCTCCCAAGTCTAATTTATAGTTATTATTTGTGTAATAAAGTATTCCTGCTTGTAAGTAATCATTAAAATGAAATCCAAGCCCAGCCAAAACAGTAGGATGTAATTGCTTCAAATAAACATCGTCAAGAACCTCTTCTAACCATTCCACTTTACTTTTATACACATATTCAAAATGAAACTGGCATCTTTTATCAATTTCCAGAGAGGCAGGATTCAAAACAGCTCCTGATATATCATTTGCACCAGCTATTCCTGTACATCCTTTACCGCTTGCAATTGTGGAAAAACGATTGTCAGAATAAAAATCCCAGAAGGGACTAAAGTGTAATTCGCTTTCTACTTCAGCATATGATAAATTGGCAGATACTACCACCAAAATAGCCGTTAATATTATTCCTGATTTCATTTCACTACTCGGCTATTATCCTTATTAGAATTCCAGACTTTCCTTTGAAATACCCTTCCGCACCATTTATATTGCATGGCTTTGTCGTATCACAGTTAGTGTATGCGGTAACACCAAGGTCGTAGCTCCCACTCTCAAAAATTTCACTTCCAGGAATGATATAAGAGATTGTATTCCCGGGAAGAAGTTCAGATTCATAAGAATTTATTGATACCTTTATGTTCTCTGCCCCATTTATCGGAATCCAATTAACAGTTATATCCTCTCCAACTGATACTGTATCCCCGAATTCAGGAGAAACAATAGTAATACTGCCCGGAACAGTTGTAGAGGCGGTTATTATATGTTGTTGCCCCATAAATGTGGTATGGCAAACATAGAGGTTGTAGAGAGTATTAGGAGTTCCGCCACCACGGCATGAACGATAACAACCCGGGTAATAAGGATAATCATACAACTGGATTGTATCATTCTCTCCATACAAAAATACTGTAGCGCCACCAACGCCAGTAGAATCTCCATTTTTTGTTTTCCATAAATGGAGATCAGTGACTCCTCCTTCTACTCCGAATATATACCCGATACTCCCGGAGGCATAAAATCTTGCGATCTCACCTTCCACAGGACCCTTCCTTCCACATCCATAAATAATCAAACTAACTATAGACACGAGCACAAATACCTCAAAAAACATTCTCTCTTTATACATTTCCTCTTTTTTCAAACACTAGTTATTGATGGATTGTTATTAGTTATCGAGTTTCTCAAGTAAAGCTTCATTCGTATAACATTTTGTAAGCAAAGTAACTTCCGGCAACTTTTCTCACATATCTTCTCGTTTCTTTAAAAGGGATGTTCTCAACCCATTCATCCATTTTTGTAGTATCTCTTTGAGCCATCCATTTTTCAACATTATGAGGTCCACCATTGTATCCTGCAAGGGCAAGCTCTACACTACCATTAAATGTCTCAAGACAGTAAGCAATATAAAATGTGCCAAACTTAATACTTGTTTGAGGACGAAACAAACTATATCTTTTTACTCCTAATTTATTGGCAATATATCTTCCCGTTGGTGGTATGACTTGCATAAGTCCTTTAGCATTAGAAGACGAGACTGCATTCGGATTGAAATGGCTCTCTTCCCTTATAAGAGCAAGCATAAGAAATTTGTCCATACCTCGAGCTTCACTTTCTTTTTGGATGGTAGGCAGAAAGCTCAACGGATAAAGCACTTTTGCGATTTCTCGTGGAATAGATCCTTTAATTTTGATTCGTTTTGCATACGAAATAGCAAGCCAGTTTAATCCGTGAATATGAAAAAGCTTTGCAATCTTCCAGTTAAAAAGCGGATTATTGGAGAGTGCTCTAAATTCAGCTAACCCATACTTTGTGATTCCAAGCTCTACTAAAAGTCTGCCTCGTTCAAATCCCTCATATTCATCAGAAGATAAGGCACAATCAGAATGCTCGGTAATCCATTTTGCTGGTGATGTTCTTGAAATTCCTCCTTTTTCACCAAGTCTCCAAGCATAATAAGATATTGGATACTCTTTTATCAACTTTTCTTTATAAATTTGAGCTT
>JAGMCN010000229.1 GCA_023129235.1 Caldifarciminota bacterium
CTTGAGAGTGCGATAAAGCAAGCGAGTTCTGAGGCAAAGTCGGCATTTGGGAACCCAACAATATATATCGAGAAATACCTTGAATCGCCACGACATATAGAATTCCAGATACTTGCTGATAATTACGGGAATGTTCTTCATCTTGGGGAACGGGAGTGTTCCGTTCAGCGGAGGTATCAAAAGCTCGTAGAGGAATCGCCTTCTCCAATAATGACTCCTGAACTCAGAGTCAGGATGGGAGAGATTGCGGTTAGGGCAGTCAAATCTTCTGGCTACACAAACGCAGGAACAGTTGAATTTATGATGGAGAGGTCATCACCTCTGGATAAAGATAGAAACTTCTATTTCCTTGAAATGAACACACGGCTACAAGTTGAACATCCTGTAACCGAGCTTATTACCGGGATAGACATTGTAAAAGAGCAAATCAAGATTGCCAGTGGCGAGAAATTATCCATTAAGCAAGAGGAGATTAAATTATCCGGAGCCGCCATAGAGTGCAGAATATCAGCAGAAGACCCTGATAATAACTTTATGCCATCTACAGGAAAAATCATAGAACTTATAGAGCCGGGCGGTCCCGGAGTAAGAGTAGATAGTGGAGTATTTAGTGGATTTGAAGTACCGATTTATTATGACCCACTGATTGCAAAGCTTCTTGTCTGGGCACCAACAAGAAAAGAAGCAATAAGAAGAATGAAGAGAGCTTTGTCAGAATATAAGATAATAGGCATTAAAACAGGCATACCTTTCCATCAGCAAGTAATGAAGTCCTCAGAATTCATTAAAGGAGAGTATGATACGACTTTTGTGGCTAAATTGACTGACTTGAAGCCGAAGAAGAAAAATCATATTATTGCAGCTATTGCCTCAGCTATTATGAAGAACTTAAAAGAAAAGGTAGGGACAGGGTTAAAACCTGCCCATACATCTCAATATAATCCCTGGAAACTTGCGGCTCGGCAAGACGGGTTAAGGAAGAAATAAATGTATATTGTTAAGGTTGACGATAAGGAATACAGGATAGATTTAGAAAAAGAAGCCAGGGGGTTTAAAGTTTCTCTGGATGGCAACTCTATGAAAGTAGAAGTTGTTGAAAGCAGTCCGTCACATTTATCCCTGATAGTGAAAAATAAGATATACGATATTATACTTCAGGATGCAAATACTATCTCAGTGGATGGAGAATCCTACAATGTAAAAGTTGAGGATGAGAGATTGCAGGAGCTAAAGAAACTAAAAGGAGAAGATGAACTTACTGAAGAAGTAACTGTCACAGCTTCAATGCCTGGCTTGATTATAAAAATTGAGGTAAAAGAAGGAGACAAAGTTAAAGCAGGGCAAGGGCTTGCGATAATTGAAGCAATGAAGATGCAAAACGAGGTAAAAGCTCCGAAGGACGGCACCATCAAGCAAATTCTTGTAAAAAAAGGAATGACAGTAAATGGAGGAGATGCTTTATTAATAATAAAATAATGTTACACACTCCTGAACACATAAAAGATTTTAATTACTCCAGAGATTTAGGGAATCCCGGTGAATATCCATTCACAAGAGGTGTATATCCTACTATGTATCGCGGAAAGCTATGGACTATGCGACAATACGCAGGTTATGGAACTGCAGAAGAATCCAATAAAAGATACAAGTATTTGCTTGAGCAAGGACAGACAGGATTATCTGTTGCTTTTGACTTGCCGACTCAGACGGGCTACGATTCAGACCATCCACTTGCAGAAGGAGAAATTGGGAAAACAGGAGTTGCCATTGACTCGCTTCAGGATATGGAAACTTTATTTGACGGTATTCCTCTGAATAAAGTAAGCACATCAATGACGATAAATTCCACTGCCGCAATCCTTCTTGCAATGTATATTGCAGTAGCCGAGAAACAAGGAATACCAAAAGAAGCACTCACTGGCACAGTGCAAAATGATATATTAAAGGAGTATATTGCAAGAGGCACATATATATTCCCTCCTGCTCCATCAATGAAACTTGCAATTGATATACTTGAATACTGCGGTAAATATCTCCCCAAATGGAATACTATTAGTATTTCTGGCTATCACATAAGAGAAGCAGGAGCCACTGCTGTTCAGGAACTCGCATTCACACTCGCTAATGGAATAGCTTATGTAGAATCAGCAATTGCAAGAGGGTTGCCAGTAGATTCATTTGCCCTACGGCTCTCTTTCTTTTTTAATGCACACAATAACTTCTTTGAGGAAATCGCAAAGTTCAGAGCCGCAAGAAGATTATGGGCAAAGATAATGAAAGATAGATTTAAAGCTAAAAACCCAAAGTCCTGGATGCTAAGATTCCATACCCAAACTGCCGGCTCAACTCTCACTTCTCAACAACCAGAAAATAATGTGATTCGGGTAACCCTGCAAGCACTGGCTGCAATATTAGGAGGGACTCAATCATTGCACACGAATTCAGCTGATGAGGCACTTGCACTCCCATCTGATGAATCAGTCAGAGTTGCCTTACGCACTCAGCAAATAATCGCTTATGAAAGCGGAGTTCCCAATACTATTGACCCTCTTGGAGGTTCGTATTACATAGAGTGGTTGACAAAAGATATAGAAAATAAGGCGACGGAGTATATAGACAAAATAGATTCAATGGGAGGAGCTACGAGAGCAATTGAGCTTGGCTATTTTCAAAAGGAAATTCACCAGAGTGCATACGAGTATCAAAAAGATATAGAAAATGGAGAAACAACAGTTGTAGGAATGAATAAATTCAAAGATGAAAAAGAATCTAAACCTAAAAATCTCCTGAAGGTAAACCCAAAAGTGAGGGAACAACAGTTTGCCAAATTAAAAACCTTAAAATCCAGAAGAAATAATGTAAGGGCAGGAAATAGCGTGTCCCTACTCCAAAAAGCCGCAGGAACAGATAAAAATTTTATGCCCCCAATTCTTGAATGTGTTAAGTCTTATGCCACTCTTGGAGAAATCTGTCAGGTTTTGCGTGAAGAATTCGGTGAATATAAAGAAACCCCTATACTCTAAACCTTAAAAAGAGGGAGATTTTTGATTGCCTTGAAAGATTCAAGAGCCCTTTCCTTTGGACGAACCTCTAATATAAAATAGGGGTCTATAGGTTTTAATATCTCAAAGTAGTGTTTGAAATCAACAGTTCCAGTTCCTATGATTCCATGTTCATCCCAATCTCCATTATTGTCGTGCAGGTGCACTTCTCGCACTTTATTAAGGAACTTCAAGAAGAATTTTTCTTCCTTTTCTCTATTTGTATGAAATGGCAAAGGACAAATTTCTTGAGGTTTAGAGACCAAATCTTTATGGCTTTTTAATGTGTTTGTATGACCGATATCCCAGGTGAGATGCAAGTCTTGAGTAGAGAGTAATTTAGCTACTATAGGTTGTGAGATTTTGTATCTAAATCCGGATGTGTTTTCCACACACAAAAAGACTCGGTGATTTGCATATTCTATGAGTTTAAGGAGAGCATATTCCAACACACGAGCAAACTCTTGAGGCATAATATGATGAGTCCAGAGCATCTTTCCTCCTGTGCTGATTGGAAAAGTGGAGCCAAGATGCAAGGTAATTGTGCGAGCAGAAATTTCGTGAGCAAAGTCTATGATTTCATAGAGTTGAGCAATGGTTCCATCCAATGCTTTTTTATTTAAGTTAAATAAGGATACGTCCTGAGGAGCATGAATAAGAATTGGGAACTCATAGTTTTTGAGTCTTTTTCTTTGAACAGGAGAATATTTTTCTGGAGAAAAGTTCGTGGCAGTTTGATTTAGCTCAACACACTGGAATCCCTTTTCTATTCCAAATTCAACAGCATGAAAAGCATCCTCAAAGTCAAAAAGAGCTTGATAGCCTATTTTATACACAGTTTATGATAAATGCTATTCTTTTTCCTTGATTCTATCATTCTCACACTCTTTTTCTGCAAAGCCCATTCCCTTTTTTATGGCATATATGGCAACTCCGATACCGCAGAGTCCAAGAAACGCAATAGTGCTACATATTATTATTGTGATAACAACTCCTTGCGACATACTACCTCCTTATGTTACAAGTGAAATTCGTGAACTGTCCTTATTTTTGAGCCAGATATTCTTTTTGCCAGTAGTCGTGAGTGAGGTGTCCTACCTCTTTACCGTATTTAATGAGGCCTTCGCGGTAAGTTTGGTCAAGGAGTGCCTCTTTTGCTTCTTCACCTACAGGATGAGCACCAGTTGATTCAACTATTTTATATAACTCAGCGTGATGGTCTCTAATAATACAAGGACATAACCAATTACCTACATTTTCAGCTGGTAACTCATATCCGTACCGAGCTTGCCAGTCCCGGATGTCGGCAAAGAGTTTTGAAGCTATCACTGTATCAAGGTTACCGCCGTTTTTATATACATCTACAATATTATGCAGTGAATAAGGGACAAAAACACAGGGCATTACATCTCCGTTCCAGTCAATGTAAAAATATCCACCACCTCTTGCGGCACATATACAGCCATCAGATGCGGTTCCAGAGTTCCAGAAGTCTGCAATGAAGATTTCTTCTTCACGGACTAATTTCCATATCTTATGAAGCAGACTTACTCTTTGTTCAGGAGTTGGGAGTAAGTCAAGCGTGAATTCCCTTCCGATTGGCATATAGTGGAAAATCCATCCATATATTGCACCTTGTTGTTTGAAAAAGAAGTCTGCAAATTCTTGAGAGCCGATGAGTTCTGCATTTTTACAGGTAGCAGTGATAGATATGCCAAACGGGACTCCTGCATCGCGTAAGTTTTGCATAGCCACAAGTATTTTTTGAAATACTCCCTTGCCACGACGGGCATCGGTTTCTCTCTCAAATCCCTCAACAGATATAGATGGTGTAATGTTCCCGAGTTCTGCAAGTTTCTGAGCCATCTTCTCATCAATTAAGGTGCCGTTTGTATACATAAGGAAGAAACAGTCAGAATGAAGTTGGGCTATATCAAGAAGCGTTTTGCCTTCACTTTTGTAAAGCAATGGCTCACCTCCTGATATTACAAAGAAGTTAGCACCCCAAGATTCTTTTGCATCTTTAATTATTTGGTCAAAGGTAGAGAATAAAAGTTTACCCAGATTTTCAGTAGATGCGGCATAACATCCAATACACTTTAAATTACAGGCTCCTCCGGGGGATATAGTAATAAACATAGGTGGTTTAAAGCCGTGTCGTTCTATGAAATCCTTGCGTTTGTAAAATCCTCCGAAGAATACATTTCCGAGAAAAACAGATAGGAGACCACGAGCCGCTTTTTTTGAGATGTGTCCGTGTTCAAAAGCACTCCGGGTAGAGCTGATAAGGGCTCTCCCCATAACATATTTATCTTCCTGAACTTTGAGGGGACGGTCATCCGGATTTGCAAGAATTAAGTCACGATATATCCTTTGATTTATTTGATTTAAAAGGAAATTTCTCGTAATTTTATTAAACGAAGCAAGTACACTGAGTCGTGTAAGCAAATTCACAGGTACAAAGCGTAATTTAGACATATTATTTTCTTATTTCTCCAGCTATAACCTGGCTCAGTCTACGAATACCTTCATCTATTGAATCCATTGTTGGATAAGAGAAATTTAGTCTCATAGTATTCTTGCCAGAGTTATCGTAATGAAAAGCACAACCTTTAACATAAGCTATTTTCTTTTCAAGTGCTCGTGGGAACATAAGTTCTGTATCCATATATGCTGGCAAGGTCATCCACAAAAAGAGCCCACCATCAGGTCTTGTCCAATTAAGGTCTGGCAAATTCAGAGGTAGCATATACTTGTTGAGTACGTTGAGCATATACTCTCTTTTTTCGCGATAGACTGATACCAATTTTTTAATATGCTCATCTAATGCACCACCTTTAAGCATTTCACAAAGAATGCCTTGAGTAAATGGTGGAGTACATAAGTCTGTTGACTGTTTTGCGACTACAAGACGGTCTATCACATTTTCGCTTCCAAGCACATATCCGAGTCTCATCCCTGGACAGAAGACTTTACTGAATGTAAAAAGTGTTACCACTCTACCTCTTGGAGCAAGTAAAAATATAGGAGGTATAGATTTGTTCCAGTAACGAAGTTCACGATATGGGGTGTCCTCTAATATTAACAGGTCGTGCTTTTTTGCAATCTTAATTAGTTTTTTTCTTCGTTCAAGTGATAATGTAACTCCAGCAGGATTTTGGAAGTCGGGAATGACATAAATAAACTTAATTTTTTTTATTTGTTCTTTTTTGAGTTTTTTTAATTTTTCCTCAATTAGATCTACTCTCATACCATCTTCATCAAGAGGGATTCCTATAAACTCTGCTCCATAAGAATGGAAAGCCCCGAGTCCACCAAGATATGATGGAAGCCCGACTATCACAGTGTCTCCTGAATCTATAAATATTTTTCCCATAAGATCAAGTGCCTGTTGAGAAGCAGTTGTTATAAGAATCTCATCTTCGTTGATTTTTATGTTATTTCTTCTTTGCTGACGCTTTATAAGTTCCATTTTCAATCTTATATCTCCTTCTGTGGGACCATATTGCAAAACTTTCTCTGGTTCTTCTCTTAAAATAGTTTTGGTAGCTTCTTCAATCAGATAGGCCGGAAAAAGAGTGGGGTCTGGAATTCCACCTGCAAATGAAATAATTTCAGGTTTTGTTATAAGCTTTAAGAGCTCTCTAATTGGAGAACGTCTTATTTCATTGGCTCTTTTAGAAAATTTATCTCCTATTGAATTATACATTTTCCCTCCTTATTGGAAAATCTTAAACACGAATTTTGAATTTTGCAAGAATTTTTTTGACAAATCTTTATTTTTATTTTAGAATAATGTATTAACCACAGATGAATACAGATAGACACAGATTACTAGATAGATGGAAACTCATTTCAGCGTTTATCCGTGGTTTCAAAGAAAAGGAGGTAAGGTGTGAAAGATTTTGCGAGTTTGATAAGTAGTAGGATGCCCAAAGTTGATTATGGAGATGCAAGAGTTGTTTCAACCAAGACGGAATCTATTATGGTAAAGAATGGTAAGGTAGAGGAAGTAGAAGTTTCAAAATCTATGGGATTCGGAGTAAGAGTTTTATTGGATGGAGCTTGGGGATTTGCCTCAAGTTTTAAACTCGAAGAAGATAATATAGATAAAGTAATCAAGAAGGCAATTGAAATTGCAAAAGCTTCAGGATTAGTGAAGAAAAAAGAGGGAGTAAAGCTTGCTCCAGTTATTTCAGCAAAGGGGAGTTATAAGACCCCTTATCGTGAAGACCCTTTTGAAATTCCACTTGAGTCAAAGATTGAGATGTTGCTTAAGCTTGACAAGATTTTAAGAAAGGCAAAGGATATTAAAGTTTCCGAATCGCATCTTGTATTTGAAAAGATTAACAAAGTTTTTACATCAACAGAAGGTGCGTTTATAGAGCAAGAACTGCTGGTCTCCGGAGGCGAAATAAAAGCCACTGCAATACGGAATAATGAACTTCAATTCCGTTCTTATGGAGATTATGGAGGTGCTGGATATGAGTTTGTTCGGGGTCTTAAATTACTGGATAACGCTCCAAGAGTGAGAGATGAGGCATGCGAGCTTTTGAGGGCAGACCCCTGTCCATCTGGAAAGCAAGATATAATAATTGATGGCGACCTGATGGTTCTGCAGGTGCACGAGTCCATCGGGCATGCAGTTGAGCTTGATAGGGTGTTTGGGACTGAGGCATCTTTTGCAGGGACATCATTCGTTACCACCGATAAACTCAATAAATTCAGGTATGGCTCAAAGGTTGTGAATGTAACTGCTGATGCGACTTCCAAGCTGGGACTTGGGACATTCGGATGGGATGATGAAGGGGTCCCTGCACAAGCTACGCCGATAATAAGGAATGGGATTTTCGTTGGCTATCTTTCATCCAGAGAGGACGCGAGTGTAATCAAGCAAAAGAGTTCAGGAGCTATGCGTGCGGATGGATGGAACAGGATTCCTCTGGTTAGGATGACGAATGTGAATCTCGAGCCGGGGAAATGGAAGCTTGAGGAACTTATTGCGGATACGAAGGATGGGCTCTTTTTGCAGACGAACAAGTCTTGGAGCATAGATGATATGCGAGAGAATTTCCAGTTTGGGGCTGAGTTTGCTCGTCGCATAAAGAATGGAAAGCTATGCGAGGTTATTAAGGATGCGACTTATACTGGCTACACTCCGGAATTTTGGAATAGCTGTGATGCAGTATGCGGAAAGAAATACTGGAAGATGCGAGGCGTGATGAATTGTGGCAAGGGAGAGCCGGGGCAAACAATGATGGTAGGTCACGGAACTGCACCCGCAAGATTCAGGAATGTGCAAGTTGGACTATTCAAGAAGTGATGGATCATGGATTATCTGACGGATAAAGAATTCGACCAGTATTTCAAACTACTCAATGCGATTTGTGGAGACTATTCTCAATGGCGTTCTCCCAAAGCATTGAAGCTACATAAATGTGAATTTGGATGTGATATATTCAAAAACGAACAATATTTTAGAAAAGGATATAATTTAGGTACGATAAAACTCTGTAAGAACTGTATGGAAAAAATGCTCTTTATTTTCTTCGCAACTGATCCTGGAACTACAAAGATTGCTTGTTGGGTTAGAGATAAACGGTTTGAGAAGATGCGAAAAGCAGTAGAAAAGCTCAGATGATTCAGGAAAGGGAACATAAGAGATGTTCCAAGGAGTATGAGAGATACTCAATGGAGCAGAGGAGATACTCAATGGAGCAGAGGAGATACTCCATGGAGCAGGAGAGATACTGAATGGAGTAGAAGA
>JAGMCN010000023.1 GCA_023129235.1 Caldifarciminota bacterium
AAGAAGTTCCTATGCTTGCAGATAATACACCTTCTATCTCTCCTTGTAAAGGTTATATAATCCAAACTTATGGTAAGACTAACTGTATATTTACGGGAGAGCAGAGATTTTGTCAAGGGATTGATTTCTCTGCTCCAGAAGGTAGTGAGGTTTATGCAACAGCTGACGGAAGAGTTAAATTTGCGGGATTTAGGAGACATGCAGGATTGATAGTCGAGATTGACCACGGATATGGATTTCTCACCAAATATTCTCATCTTTCCGTTGTAAAAGTGTACAAAGGGCAAATTGTAAAGAGAGGGAAGATAATTGGGTTTGTTGGAACAACAGGAAAGACCACTGGACCAAAGCTTCATTACGAAGCATGGAAAGGGAAAGAAACAAAAAATCCTCTGGATTTTATTTTAACAGAAGTAAAGTATTTTTAGTTTGATTACAGAGAAAAGTTATAATGCTATGATGAATGAAAGACAAATAATTAACTATATTACCTGGGATGGGAAGAATGATTTGGGTGAAAATGTAGGATCTGGAATATATTTTTATAAATTGAAAATGGGTAATAAGTTTTCACAGACCAAGGAACTGTTGCTAATAAAGTAATCCCGATTTATCAAGCTACTTTTGTCGCAAACTCTGTGAGAGATAGCGACAGGAGAGTAATATTATGAAAAAATCAATATATTTGACAATTTTATTCGGCATAATCCTTTATAATCATCTGGATGCCACTATCTGGTATGTTTACCCTGAAAGTTACACGGATGGTGACAATAGTGGAACTAACCCGATAAATGCTTTCCAGGGCTTTGTATCAATTAACGGGAATGCTATTCAACCCGGAGATACTTTAATTCTGTTGGCAGATAAAGGTAATTTTACTAATGAAGTAATGAGTATTGGTTATAAATCAGGGACAGCAGGCAATCCAATTTTAATAACTAATAATAACACAGGAACCCCTATTATTGATAGTGGCTATGTACTCTTACAAAATGCAAGTTATATTACATTTGATAATATCACAATCCAACAATCACCTTATTCTGCTATTAACATGGGAGATAGTGTATCTAACATTGTGATAAAAAATTGCATCTTAACTACCTCTGGACAGGGAATTGGCATAGCGAGTTCAACTGGTGATAATAATTTAATAGAAAATTGCATAATTACTAATAATGAATACAACGGTATTGGTATAGATTCAAATGCCTGCAGTCCGGGCAATGAAACAAGAATTCGGAACTGTATAATATCAGATAATGGCTATCACGGTATTGAACTCAATGGCAACTATTATATCATTGAAGAAAATATTGTTGAAAGAAATGGGAATTCTATTATTGGCACAAGCGGTATCCATGTTTTTGCCTGGCCATATAGTAATAGAGGATTACATAATATAATAAGATACAATTTTTGCAATGATAATATAGAAATTGCGGATACTACTGGTTTTGGGCCTGATGGAAATGGTATTCAATTAGACCAACACACAGGATTTAATCAAATTTATTATAATATCTGTTTAGATAATGACGGTGCAGGTATCATTGTGTTGGATAGCAGAAGCAATGAAATTTATAATAATTCATTAGCTTCTAACTATGAAGATTCTGCTGGCGGACATGTCGGGTTAAAATTTTTAGCAGAACTGGCGGTTATGTCCCTCTTAACTGATAGTAATTGTCATTCAAAAGATAATATTATAAAAAATAATTTTGTTTATGCAGAAGATAGTGTATTGGCTGTTGGAATAGATAATGAATCCATAATAGCAAGTGGTAATGCGTTCTCCAATAACCTATATTGGAACAAAGATAATAACGATGTTTGGCAATGGAGTGCCACAACTGGAAATGATGAATCTACCTGGAACAGCATTTCCTCTGCTTCGGACTTCATTGAAGATCCTAACTGGGCAGTCTCCAATCCTGAGCAAGCTGAAGATTTCAAATTGAGTGATTATTCGGCTCTTTTACAAAGGGGAGTAACTGTAGGACTAATCAGAGATTATGAAGGAAATCCAGTTTTGAATCCACCATCAATTGGAGCTTATGAATATGAATTTGCTGTCGAGGAAGTTCACGATAGAGCTGCACTACCTAAAAGATACAGTCTTTCACAGAACTATCCCAATCCATTTACCCAAAAGACAATTATAGAGTTTAGAGTTCAGAGTTCAGAGTTAAAAGACTTACAATTACAGATTTATGATTTAGTGGGTAGATTAGTCAAATCTTTTCCAATTCACGATTCCCAATTTGCGATCCACAAAGTAACCTGGGATGGAAAGAATAATTTGGGTGAAAGTGTGAACTCAGGAATTTATTTTTATAAGTTGAAGGTCGGTGATGAGTTTTCACAAATCAAGAAACTACTACTTTTGTCGTCCCGCAGGATTGTGGGATGAGAGGTAGCAGAAGGAGGGAAAAATGGTAATATCTGAATTTAAAAATGAGCCATTTGTTGATTTTTCAATCTCGGAGAACCAAGGGAAGATGGAATCTGCTTTAAAAAAAGTTAAGCAGGAACTTGGCAAGGAATATGAACTTATAATTGGCGGAGAACGAATAAAAACAAGCGAAAAGTTTAAGTCCCTTAATCCTTCAAATCCTGATGAGGTAATCGGGATATTACAGCAACCCGCAGACAAAGAAGTAACCCAAGCAATTGAATCTGCCAAAGATACTTTTGAGGATTGGAAGCACACAAGTGTAAAGGAGCGAGCAGGATATTTATTTAAAGCCGCAAAAATTATGAGAGACAGGAAATTTGAGCTTTCTGCCTGGCTCGTTTATGAAACAGGAAAAACTTGGCCCGAAGCAGATGGAGATGTTGCAGAAGCAATTGACTTCATGGAATTCTATGCACGTGAGGCATTAAGATACGCACTCCACCAACCACTAACTCCATTTCCGGGGGAGATAAATGAGCTTCGGTATATCCCACTTGGAGTCGGAGTTGTCATTCCTCCCTGGAATTTCCCTATAGCAATACTTGTGGGAATGACTTCAGCCAGTTTTGTTACAGGGAATACAGTGATTCTTAAGCCCTCAAGTGATTCTCCTGTTATAGCACACAAATTTATGGAAATACTTGATGAGGCAGGTTTACCCCCCGGAGTTGTAAATTATCTTCCAGGTAGAGGCAGTGTAATTGGAGATGGACTTGTTGGACATCCACATACGAGATTTATTTCATTCACTGGCTCAATGGAAGTAGGGCTTCATATACTTGAGCTTGCCAGCAAGACTCAACCCGGACAGATATGGATTAAGCGAGTGATTGCAGAAATGGGAGGAAAAGATTGCACGATTGTTGATAGTGATACAGACCTTGACAGCGCAGCAGATGGTGTTATTGCTGGTGCTTTTGGATTCCAGGGGCAAAAATGCTCTGCTTGCTCAAGAGCGATTGTGGTTGACTCGATATACGATGAGTTTGTGGAGATGCTAAAGGTTCGGGCTCAAAAACTCAAGGTAGGTATGCCAACCGACCCAACAAATTATATGGGTCCTGTTATTAATGAACGTGCTTACAAGTCTATCCTTAATTACATAGAAATTGGAAAGCAAGAAGGCAAGCTTGTTTGTGGAGGCAAGGCACTTGACCGTTCTGGCTATTTTATTGAGCCAACTATAATACGGGATATAGTGCCCGATGCAAGAATCGCTAAAGAAGAAATATTTGGACCTGTGCTCGCAGTTATCCGTGCCAAGGACTTTGAAGATGCTCTTAACATTGCTAATTCCACAATATACGGACTCACGGGCTCACTTTATACGAGAAATCGGAAGTATATAGAGCGAGCGAAGGATATTTTCCACTGCGGCAATTTATATTTTAATAGAAA
>JAGMCN010000230.1 GCA_023129235.1 Caldifarciminota bacterium
CGTTCATACTCAATATCTACAGGAATACAAGAACAGGTTGAGAAAATTTTTGAAGAAACCGAATCGCAAATTGAGTTCACCATTCTGTCCTCAATCAAGAGCAAATCCCCTTACGATGAAATAATGAAGAGATTTAGAAGACTGCCGGTCAAGCAAATACTTCTCATCGGACAGGATTGCGACCTTAAGTATCCAGATATTCCATGGATTGGTAAATCTGAAATTAAAGGAGGAAAACCTTCAACAAAGTTCACTTCTAAATTCACTGCCGTGGAGGAAAAAGAAATTAACGGGAAAATTGAAGAAGCAATTTTAGATTATGAAAGACTAAAAACCAATACTTCTACTACCAGGGAAAAAGCTATCATGCTAAATGCTATTGCACGTTCCTATAATAAAATTGGCAAACAAGATGAAGCTCTTGCTATTTATGAACAAGTTTACAAAAACTTCCCTCAAGAAAAAAGTATCAACAGCACATCACTGGGGGCAATAGCTTATCTTCAATCTGCAGGTATTTACTTAGAGAAAGGTGAGATAAGAAAAACCGCTGAATTTTATGCTTTCTTGCTAAGAGGTATTATGTACAAAAAGCCCGGATGCACAAAAGATGAAGCTCTATTCTATAAAGAAACAATTGAGAACACAGTAAACAATTTAGCTGTAGAGAAACCCATCAAAGATAACGATTTGGCTTTATGTAATGGCCTGCTTTATCAGTTCGATAATATTGCGGCTTCAGAGAAATTGGCTGGGATAATAAAAGAAAAGGATTTGTTAAGAGAAGCCTGTTCAAAAAGATATTCCTATGTTTGGTTAAATGATGAAATTCTGCTGGGATATAAGGCAATATCAAACCGGGATGCATTACTCTTTTGTTTGGATACAAACCGCCTGAAAGAGAAAATAGTTAGTAGAATAAAACAAGCTCTTCGTTACACCGAAGAATTTGATTACGAAATTACGGATCCCAATAATCAAATATTTCTCTCTTCTATAAAAACAAGGTTACTGAATCCAAGTATTCAGGAATCTATAATCAACCAGCTGCCGGGATGGCAAATAAGGGTGAGAGTTAAAGAATCAGAAGCTCTGAGGAGAAACGCACAGATTCGAATGTATATCAACATTGGAATAACAACTGTCCTGATTTTAATCATAGGCATAAGTGTTTATTTTATGTTCAGAATGATGCATAGAGAAAGGGAATTATCCAGGATGAAAACAGATTTTGTTTCCAGTGTATCTCACGAAATGCGCACTCCTCTTACCACTATTAGAATGATAGGTGAGATGTTCCAGATGGGCTCAGTTAAAGATGCCGCCATGGCGAGGGAGTATTACGATACTCTGTCAGAGGAAACTCAACGGCTCACGCGGCTTATAAACAAAGCACTTGATTTCTCTCGTATGGATTCCGGGCGTAAGCCTTATACATTTGTTATGGAAGACATAAGCAAAATTATAATTCCCACTGTAAAGGCATTTGAAAATTATTCCCGAAGTAACGGCTACACAATAGAACTTAATATCCAGCATAATCTGCCCAAAATAAAGGTTGATGCAGATGCTATATCACAGGTTATTCTTAACCTTCTTGATAATGCTATGAAGTATTCTCCTGTAAACAAAGATATAAAAATCCACGTATATAAGAAGGGAGAAAAAGTTGTTATAGAAGTTATAGATAGAGGCATTGGTATCGAGCCAGGCGAAATTGATAAGATATTCGAAAAATTTTACCGTGTGGAAGATGAGCTAACGCGTCGGACAAAGGGAACCGGGGTGGGACTTTCTATAGTAAAACACATAGTAGATGCTCACGAAGGAAAGATTGAAGTGAAAAGCAAAAAGGGTGAAGGCAGTACCTTTACAGTGATATTACCTATGACTTGATTATATAGAAATTCCCTTTCTATGTAGGGGCGACATTTATGACGCCCGTGGTTGCGGGTTTGATAAATCAAATCCCTACAGGTTCGCATCGAAGGTGCACTAAGTTCAAAGGAGCATACATGGAACGAATACTAATAATAGAAGATGAACAGAAGATATTGAAAGTGCTTTCCGATTTTCTGAAAACAGAAGGCTATGAAGTTATAAAAGCTAAAGATGGTGAATCAGGATTGAATATGGCTCTCACCAGAAATCCTGATTTAATACTTCTTGACATCATGCTTCCTAAGAAAAGCGGATATGATGTTTGCAAAGAGCTTAAGGCACAAGGAATTCTTACTCCAATCATAATGCTAACTGCGAAAGGTGAAGAGTCGGATAAAATCCTCGGGCTTGAGCTCGGCGCAGACGATTATGTTACCAAACCTTTTGGATTAAAAGAACTAAACGCCAGAATAAGAGCAATTCTCAGACGTGTTAAAGAACCAAAGGATAAGAAAACAATAGATTATTATCAATTCGGCAATATCAAGGTTGACTTCAAGAGACAGGAGATTATAAAAAAGGGTAAAAGGATACCTTTATCAACTATGGAAGTGAATCTTCTCAAGTATTTTGTAATG
>JAGMCN010000231.1 GCA_023129235.1 Caldifarciminota bacterium
TTGTAAGTGCCAGAGACCTTGGTATTGGGGTAGCAGTCAAGACAAGAATATCTGGCGACTTTGCTTTCTGAGCAATGCTTATTCTCTGCATAACACCAAACTTATGTTGCTCGTCAATTACAATAAAACCCAGTTTCTTAAACTTAATCCCAGACTCAATTAAAGCGTGAGTGCCGACAACTATTTGAACCTCTCCATTATTTATCTCCTCTTTGATTCTTCGCTTATCTTGGGCTGATAAGCTTCCAATTAAGAGCCCTAAATTTACCCCAATTTTGGGTAGGTAATGAGATAATCTTAAATAATGCTGTTCTGCAAGAACCTCTGTTGGAACCATAAGAGCCGATTGATATCCTGACTCAACTGCTTTTAGCATTGATAGAATTGCAATAACTGTCTTGCCTGACCCCACATCTCCTTGAAGTAACCTGTTCATCTTACACTTACTTTCCATATCTTCATATATTTCCCATATTACTCTTCGCTGAGCTTCTGTAAGCTTAAATTCAGGAGTTTCAGTAGTCAATAAATCAAAAAACTGTCTTGCCAACTCACTCCCTTTTTTAAATTTAATCCCCTTTTTTCTAATGCTCTTTTTGCGTAGAGCAAGCAGAACTTGGAGCCAAAATAGCTCCTCAAACTCTAACCTCTGATGTGCCAGCTCTGCAAGCTCAAGCTCTTGTGGGAAATGAAGATTGTGAATAGCTTTTTCTCTTGGCAAAAGCTTCTCCTTTTTGAGTATATAAGATGGCAAAGTCTCTGGAATCTCTATATCATTGGCAAATGTTGTCCGCACAACTTTTCTTATATATTTATGAGTCAACCACTGTGAAAGAGGATAAATCGGCAAAAACTTCTCCTCAGATGAAGGAGAAAATGTAACTGATGGATTTACTATTTGAAGATTTCTACCCCAAAAGGAAATAACTCCCTCAACTTCAATCAGTTTATTCCACTTAAAATTAGATGTTGCCTTTCTGGAATAATTAAAAAAACTCAAGTCAAGCGTCCCTGTGCCATCTGACAACTTGACAACAAATACAGGTCCCCTGCTTGTTCTTTTTGTGCGAGTTTCAATAATTCTTCCCACGACCCGTACTTCTTCATTTAACTCCAAATCTTTTATAAGCATTTTCCTCACATATCTTCTTGGGGCAAGGGTCAAAAGGTCTTCAACTGTCTCTACTCCAAGCTTCTTAAATACCTCCGCAACTTTAGGACCCACTCCTTTTAGATATTGAATATTCGTATCAACTGTACACTTCATTTTAGTATTCATCCCTGCTCATTCGTGGTTAAATTTCTTCTCAGTAAATTTTTGAGTCTCTTTCGCGAGCATTTTATAAAGCTTCAAATCCTCCGGAGTCATTTTCTTTATTGCCTCAAGCTCCTCCTCAACTATTTTAGTGTCTCCTCGTTCAATTGGTCCTGTTAATGAATTTTTGATTCCAAACTTCTTTGCATTTCGTAAAGTAGAACTTGCAAGCGAAAGCATTACTTTTTCCGGCTCTTTAACACCACTTAATTCAAGCAATTTACACCCTTCTTCAAACAGAGTCAAAATATAAGCCGCTCCAAAATTCAGCCCAGCATGATAAAGTGCCTTATGCTCAGATGGAATTACAATTGGTATCCCACCTATTGATTTTACAAGCCTCTCCCCCACTTCAATGTCTCCTTCAATCCCAAAATAAGTCCCTCGTGGCAATTTACCTCCTGCACAAGAGGATATCGGATGCATTGATAAACTGTGTTTTACTCCTAAAATATTTGACGGAACCACCCCTGAGGTATGAGCAAGAATGATGTCGTTTAGTAGGGGCAATTCACGAATTGCCTTTACCACACTTTCAATTTGTGAGTCAGGAACCACAATCAGGATAAAATCTGCTTTGCCCAATAAATCTTGTGGATTGGATGACCAATACTTACACCCAGTAATACGCATACATCGTTTCGCATGCTCTTGATTCCTTGATACTATTCCTGTAATCCCATAACCTGCTTGTTTAAATGCTCCCCCAAGTGCAGTTCCTACTCTACCAGACCCAATTATTCCAATCTTCATGAAGAATTTAAAGGTTCAAGATTTGAAGATTACAGATTTTAACGTTCAATTAATCTTTTAATCTTTTAAATCTTGTAATCTCTTTACATTTACATCTTTTCAGGAGCAGAAATTCCCATCAGAGAAAGGGCAATTTTTATTATCTGTCTTGCCGCTTTAACAAGTCCAATCCTTGCTTGTGTTAATAGCATATCCTCTGATATAACCCGATGCTTTTCATAAAAATTATGAAAAAGAGTTGCAAGCTCAAGTAAATAAAATGGTATATAATGAGGTGAAAACTCCAGACTTGCATGTTCAACTATCTCTGGGAAATGAATCAACTTCCTCATAATCAAAAGCTCTTCCTGGGTTTTAAGGAGTGAGAATTCATCGTGTCCATCCTTGCCCATTCGTGGTTGCATTTCCTGTTCCCTGGCAAGTCTTAAAATACTTGCTATTCGTGCACTCGCATATTGCACATAATAAACTGGATTCTCTTTTGACTCTCGCTTTGCAAGTTCAATATCAAAGTCAAGATGCGATTCGCACTTTCTCATAAGAAAAAAGAAACGAGACACATCTTTTCCTACTTCATCAATAACTTCGTCAAGAGTTATAAATTCACCTTTGCGCTTGGACATCCCGATTTTTTTGCCTTCTTTTATAAGAGTTACCCATTGGACTATAATTACTTTTAATTTATCAACCTGAGCATCACAAGCCGAAAGCCCAGCTTTAAGTTCATCAATATGAGCAATATGGTCTGGGCCAAAAAGGTCAATCAACAAGTCATAACCTCTACTAAATTTATCTAAATGATAAGCTATATCCGGAACAAGATAAGCAAATTCTCCGTCACTCTTAATAAGTACCTTATCTTTGCCATCCTGCATTCTTAGCCAGAGTGCTCCGTCTTTTTTATAGGCAAGCCCTTTTTTGCTTATCAAATCAATCACTTTTTGCGGACCTCCAGATTTCCTTATATCGCTTTCATAAACCCAATTATCAAATTTTACTCCGAATTTCTCAAGAGAAGCTTTATGAAGCTTAACAATTGAGTTCACCCCATATTCTCTGAAACTATGCAATTGCGACTTTTTAAACTCACGAGCAATCTCTTTTATATACTCACCCGGGTATCCACCTTCCGGAATCTCAGCTTTTTCGCCATCCAGCTCCTTATATCTTGCTCTTATTGATTCTTCTAAAAGCTTAATTTGCCTCCCACAATTATCTATATAGTATTCTGAATTTGCTTGATAGCCCGCAAAATTTAATATCCGCACAAGAGAATCACCAATTGCCGCCGCCCTTCCACTTACAACAACCAGAGGACCTGTAGGATTTGCCGAAACGAATTCAACTAATATCTTTTTATTATTGCCGAGATTTGAACTGCCAAATCTTTCTCCTTCTTCTAATATTTTAGCCAAAGATTCATAAATAAAGTTTTTGTTAAGCCAGAAGTTTATAAACCCAGTTCCTCCAACTTCCACGCGGTCAACGAATTCAGAAGAAAGTTTAATGCGGGAGACAAGCTCCTGTGCTACTTCTCTTGGTGGAGAAGCAGTCTGCTTGGCAAGCGTGAAAGCAATAGAGGTTGAATAATCCCCCAACTGAGGAATTTTAGGTTCTGTCAGTTCAACTTCTATGTTAAGAGACCCTTTAATTGCTTTATGAAGTTTCTGTTTAATGTTCATTTGTCTAAAAATA